>DASVUW010000130.1:0-8203 GCA_036386845.1 Allosphingosinicella sp.
AACGTCAACGACAGCGTCACCAAGTCGAAGTTCGACAATCTCTACGGCTGCAAGGAGTCGCTGGTCGACGCCATCCGCCGCGGCACCGACGTCATGCTCGCCGGCAAGGTCGCGACCGTCGCCGGCTTCGGCGACGTCGGCTAGGGCTCGGCCGCGTCGCTTCGTAACGGCGGCGCCCGCGTCCTCGTCACCGAAGTCGATCCGATCTGCGCGCTGCAGGCGGCGATGGAAGGCTATGAGGTCGTGACCATGGAAGAGGCGGCACCGCGCGCCGACATCTTCGTCACCGCCACCGGCAATGCCGACGTCATCACCGTCGATCACATGCGGGCGATGAAGAACATGGCGATCGTGTGCAACATCGGGCACTTCGATTCCGAGATCCAGATCGGCGCGCTCCAGAACATGAAGTGGACCGAGATCAAGCCGCAGGTCGACGAGGTCGAGTTCCCGGACGGCAAGAAGATCATCGTCCTCTCCAAGGGCCGCCTCGTCAATCTCGGCAACGCCACCGGCCACCCGAGCTTCGTCATGTCGGCGAGCTTCACCAACCAGACGCTCGCCCAGATCGAGCTGTGGACCAAGGCGGAGCAGTACAAGAACGACGTCTACGTCCTCCCCAAGCATCTGGACGAGAAGGTCGCCGCGCTCCACCTCGACAAGCTGGGCGTCAAGCTCACCAAGCTGACCGAGAAGCAGGCGAGCTACATCGGCGTCCCGACGGAAGGCCCGTTCAAGCCCGACCATTACCGCTATTGATGCGCAGGCGGGCCCGGCGCCAAGCCCGGGCCCGCCCGCCAGCCTCGCCAGCAGGGGCGCCGCGTCCCATCGCAAGGCCGGGGCCGCCCCGGCCTGGTGTTCGGAATCGGACGAAGTGGACGAAGTGGACGCAACTCGACCCTGTTTCGGCGGGTCTGACGTTCGGCGGTGTCAATTTCTCCACCAACTTCAGAGTCGAAATCCGGCGGTGGGGCATGGGATGGGCCGCCACTTGAAATCTGCAATGTCAAAGAGCCAGGTTGGAACATAGCACGAACACCGCGTCGTTTCAATCGGCTTGGCAGTCTGCCCGCATTCGCAGTCTGCCGACATCAAGCCGACCGGCAAGCAGGCGTCCTAGATCAGCGTCCGGCCGGAGGTCGTTCAAGCCGGACCAGCAGCGCTACTGATCCTGTCTTGCCTCCCCATCCTGAAGGGATGGGGAGGGGGACCGCCCGAAGGGTGGTGGAGGGGTAACGAGCCCAGGCTTCCGCCGTCCCGGCCTCGATCCTCCGCATCCGAGCCGATTACCCCTCCACCAGGCTTCGCCTGGTCCCCCTCCCCACGCTCCGCGTGGGGAGGCAATTTCGCGCAAGACGCGCGCGCATTTCCCTCTTAAAGCCCCTCCAAAATCTGCTGGAGGATTGCATGAAATATCGGGTGACGGCGGCGATTGCGGCGGTTCTGGCGGCCACCCAGGCGAGCGGCCAGGCGCCGCCCAGGGACACGCCTCCCCCGACGCCCCCCGTGCAGGAGACCCAGGCGCCCGAGAACGAGGCGACCAACCCGGAGCAGCGCCAGGCGGGTCCGCTCCCGCCGACGGCCGCTCGAACCCCGCCCACCCAGCCGGCCAAGCCCGAGAAATGGAACGTCAACGCGCCTCCGGGGATGACCACACGCCAAGTCCGGATCGACGTCGACGAGGGCACCTGGATGAACGTCGACGTGTCGCGCGACGGGCGGATGATCGCCTTCGACATGCTCGGCGACATCTACACGATGCCGATCGGCGGCGGCACTCCCACGCGGATCGCGGAAGGCCTCGCCTTCGAGCATCAGCCGCGCTTCTCGCCGGACGGGCGGCGGATCGCCTTCACCTCCGACCGGGGCGGGGGCGACAATATCTGGATCATGAACGTCGACGGCTCCGACAAGCGCCAGCTCACCAAGGAGGATTTCCGCCTCCTCAACCAGCCGAGCTGGAGCCCGGACGGACGCTTCATCGTCGCCAAGAAGCATTTCACCACCGGCCGCTCGCTCGGGACCGGCGAGGTCTGGCTCTACCACGTCTCCGGCGGCGCCGGGGTGCCGCTGGTCAAGAAGCCCAACGAGCAGCACCAGAAGGAGCTCGGCGAGCCGACCTACGCGCCCGACGGAAAAAGCATCTACTTCACCCGCAACATCACGTCCGGCCCGATCTTCGAATATGCCCAGAACTCGAACACCAACCTGTTCGAGATCCAGCGCTACGAGCTCGATACCGGCGAGGTCACCACGGCAGTGTCCGGCGCCGGCGGCTCCGTCCGCCCGGCGCCCTCGCCGGACGGGAAGAAGATCGCCTTCGTCCGCCGCGAGCGCGCCAAGTCCAAGCTCTACGTGAAGGACCTCGTCTCCGGCGAGGAGCGCAAGATCTACGACGATCTGGATCAGGACATGCAGGAGACCTGGGCGGTAACCGGCGTCTATCCGAACATGGCCTGGACACCGGACAGCCGGAGCCTCGTCTTCTGGGCCGGCGGCAAGCTGCGGAGGATTGACGGCAATGGCGGGTCCGCGAGCGAGATTTCGTTCCGGGTCAGCGACACCCGGGTCGTCATCGACGCCATACATCCGCAGGTCGAGGTCGCGCCCGACCGCTTCCAGACCAAGATGCCGCGCTGGGCGGCTATGTCCCCCGACGGGCGGCAGGTGGTGTTCGAGACGCTGGGCAAATTGTGGGTGAAGCCGACCGCGGGCGGCGCTGCGCGGCGGCTCACCAGGGGCAACGAGGCTGAGCTCGAGCTTTTCCCGGCCTGGTCGCGGGACGGCCGGACCCTCGCCTATGTCGGCTGGACGGACCAGGGCCTCGGCCGGATCCGTACCGTCGGGGCGGGCGGCGGAACCGCCCGGCAGGTGACGGCGCAGCCCGGCCATTATGCGCGGCCGCAATTCTCGCCCGACGGCAAGACGATCGTGTTCGAGAAAGGGCAGGGGGGCTTCCTCACCGCCGCCCGCTGGTCGGAGAATCCGGGCCTCTACCGGGTGCCCGCCGCAGGCGGCACGCCCGTTCGGATCACCTCCGAGGGCGCGGGCCCTCAATTCGGGGCTTCGAACGACCGGCTGTTCATGATCGTCAGCGCCGCCGGCAAGCGCCAGCTGGTCAGCACCGATCTGAACGGCGAGGCGAAGCACGTCCATTCGACCGGCGAGATGGTGAGCGACTACCAGGTTTCGCCCGACGGCCAGTATCTCGCCTTCCGGCAGAATTATCAGGCCTATGTGATGCCGCTCATGCCCGGCACCCAGGACGTCGCGGCCGACGCCAAGGGCGGTCCGCTCCCGGTCACCAAGGTCAGCGCGGTCGGTGCCGAGTTCATCCACTGGTCGGGCGGGGGCCGCCGGCTTCACTGGAGCACGGGTCCGACCGTCTATACGGTCGACACGGCGGCCCTGTTCGGCTCCGCTCCACCCGCCGAGAACGCACCGAAGTTCCAGCCGCCCTCGAGCGGCCTTTCGCTGTCGATGGAGGTCGCGGCGGATCGCCCGAGCGGCACGGTGGTGCTGACCGGCGCCCGGATCGTCACCATGGCCGCAGCCGACGGCGGAATCATCGACGACGGAGTGATCGTCGTTCGCGGCGACCGCATAGCCGCGATCGGGAGGCGAGGGGAGGTCAGCATCCCGGCCGGGGCGAAGACGGTCGACGTTACCGGCAAGACGATCATCCCGGGCCTGGTCGACGCCCATGCCCACGGCGCTCAGGGCACGGACGACCTCATCCCGCAGCAGAACTGGGCCCAGATCGCCAATCTCGCCATGGGCACGACGACCGCCCACGATCCGTCGGCGCGGGCGGCGGAGATATTCGCTGCCTCGGAGATGCAGCGGGCCGGCAAGATCCTGGGCCCGCGCACCTTCTCGACCGGCGAGATCGTCTACGGCGCCAAGGCGGCGGACGTGTACGCGGAGATCAACACGTTCGAGGACGCACTCGCGCACGTCCGGCGGCTGAAGGCGCAGGGCGCCCACAGCGTCAAGAACTACAACCAGCCGAGGCGCGACCAGAGGCAGATGGTCGTCGCCGCCGGGCAAAGGGAAGGGATGGAGGTCGTTCCCGAAGGCGGCTCGCTCTTCACGATGGACGTGTCGCTCATCCAGGACGGCAATGCGACGGTCGAGCACAACGTGCCCGCCGAGATTTTCTACGACGACCTCGTCAGCCTCTGGACCCAGACGAAGACCAACTACACGCCCACCCTCGTAGTCGCCTATGGCGGCCTCGCCGGCGATCCCTACTGGCGGCAGCATATGGAGGTCTGGAAGCATCCTCTGCTTTCGAAGCATGCGCCGCCGACCGTGCTCGCCGCCCAGAACGTCCGGCGCACGATGGCGCCCGAGGAGGATTTCGTCGATGACGACGCGGCGCGCGAGGCCAAGAAGCTCGCCGACCGCGGAACCCAGGTCGCGATCGGCGCCCACGGCCAGCAGGCCGGGCTGGGATCGCATTGGGAGATGTGGTCTTTCGTCCGGGGCGGCTGGAGCCCGGTCGAGGCGCTTCGAGCCGGGACCATCGCCGCGGCGACCTCGCTCGGCTACGCCCGGGACGTCGGTTCGCTCGAAGCGGGCAAGCTCGCCGATCTCGTCGTGCTCGATGCCGATCCGACGGTGGACATCCGCAACAGCGACAAGGTGCACCGGGTCATGCTCGGCGGGCGGCTCTACGATCCGGTGACGATGAACGAGGTGGTGACGGGAACCCGGGTGCGCGCGCCCTATTGGTGGGAAACGAAGGGCACTGGCAATTAATCGTCATCCCGGCGAAGGCCGGAATCCCGGCGGGTGAAAGGCACCGTTGCTCTTCACCCACCGGGGCCGAAGCATGCGCTGGGGCGACGGGCCCTATACGGCCCGGCCGGATGGGCTGGGCTTCAGCAGCTATCGCGCGGCGGTCTTCGGCACCTCTGGATAGGATTCCAGCACCGGCCCGAGAGCTTCCTTCAACGGGCCCAGCCACGGCTCATAAGCTTTCCAGCGCTCCACGCCCTCGCGGTTGATCGGGCGGCGGACCTGCTCGGCGCTGGGCGTCCGGACGGCGCGGTCGTTTTCGTAAAAGCGCAGGCACGACTCCTCGAAGGGCAGGCCGAGATAGTCGAGCATCCGCCGGACCTCCGCTTCGGTATCGTCCACGAGCCGCTCATGGATGACCCGGTGCACCCGGCCTGGGAGTACCGCGTCGATATGGGCCATGAATTCGACATAGCCGCGATAATAGCGGCCGAGATCATCGAGCCCGTAGCTGAAGCCCTGGCCGCGGGCGTAATTCTGCTTGAAGTTGGAAAAGCAGCAATCGAGCGGATGTCTGCGCGCGTCGATGATCCCGGCGTTGGGCAGGATCAGATGGATCAGGCCCGTATTGATCCAATTGTTCGGCAGCTTGTCGGTGAAGTGAGGCTTGCGGGTCTTTCGATGGACCCGCGCGCTGTCGCGATATTCCTCGCCGAGCGCCCGGATCGCTCGTGCATCCAGGCCCGCGACGAGCTCCGGATAGGCGGCGCCGCCCTGAGCCGCCGCCTCGGCGCCGAGCCTCTGCACCATCGAGGGGAGGTAGGGAAGCTCGGCCGTGCCCTCCACCTGGGAATGGCTCGAAAGGATCTGCTCGATCAGGGTCGAGCCCGCGCGCGGCATCCCGAGGATGAAGATCGGATCGCGCGAGGGCGAGCCGGCGCCCAGGCGGCGCTCCAGCAATTGGGATGAAAAAGCCGACCGGCAGCGCCGGACGAGCGCGTCATGCTCGTCCGCATCATAGCCCGACGATTCGCGCCTCAACCGGTTGCCCTGGGCATAATGGGCGAAGCTGGGCTCGGCGCGGCGGGCATCCTCGTGCGCCTTGCCGAGCGCGAAATGGAGGTGGAGCCGCTTCACCTCGTCCAGCTCCGGCTGGCCCAGGGCCTCAGTCATCTGCATGATGTCCGCCTCGTCGAGACGGGCCGTCTTGAGGTTGGCGATGCTCCACCATGCTTCGCCATAGCCTGGGTTGATCGCAGTGGCCCGCCGATAGGCGACGATGCTTTCGTCCGTCCTCCCAACGGTGTTGAGAAGGTGGCCGTAGCTCATCCAGATGCCGGGCTCGTCGGGCTGCTCCTCGAGCAACCGTTCGTAGATCGCGATCGCTTCGTCATATTCGCCGATAGAGCCGAGCGCGGCGGCCTTGGACCCGGTGGCCGCCCGATGGTGCGGGTCCGAACTCAGGATGGTATCGAGCACCTTCAGCGACTCCGACGGCCGGTTGCACAGCAGCAATGTTCGGGCGAGGCGCAGGCGGGCAGCCGAATAAGCGGGGGCCAGATCCAGGGCGCGGCGCAGGAGCTGCTCCGCGCTGTCGAGATCGCCCACCCGGGCTGCGATTTCCGCGAGCATGCGGGTGGCGGCGGCGTCGCCGGGGTGCTGCTCCAAATGCGGCCGGAGAAGATGTTCGGCATCGTTGAGGCGATTGTCGGCCAGGGCCCGAGCGGCCTCGACTAGAGCCGGCACATGAGACGACGACCTGATCGCCGCCATGTCCGCCATGTCCGCTTCGGCCGTCCTGCCAAGCATGCGGAGCGCGCGGGCCACGAGCCGAAGGGCGTCGCCCTGATGGGGTGTAATCCGCAATATCTCCCGCGCCTGGGCCGCGGCGGCGCGCGGATCTCGCGCTAGCAGCCGCCAGCCGTGGGCCAGCGCCTCCTCCAGCTCGCCGGTGCCGCCGAATTCGATCTCTTCGCCGCCGTCTGCACTCATGCTTGTTTCGCTTTCGGTGCAGCCGCTCCCCCTCACTAGCAGCCGCAGCGCTTAAACGAAAAGGCCCGGGGCGATCGCGCCCCGGCCCTCGTCGTAAAACAAATCGCCGATCAGAACCTCGCGACGGCACCCGCGTAGAAGAAGCGGCCGCGGTTGGTGAAGATGGCGCTTCCGCCACCGGCGCCGGTCAGACCCAATGGGGGATCGCGGTCGAGAACGTTGTCGATGCCCATGTAGAAGTCGAAGTTCTTGCCGGCTTCGATCGACAGGCGGACGTCATGATAGAAGACAGCCGGGTAGAAGCGACGGTCGGCATAGTCGGCATTCTGTGGCGGCTGGTCGCCGACGCTGAAGAAGTCCTCATACTGGTTGAGAACCTGCTTGCCGATATAGCGCAGATCGTAGCCGAAGGTGATCGGCCCACTCTTGAGGTCCACGTCGAAGTTGAACGCATCCCTCGGGTCCCCGAGCTCGAACAAGGCCCGGTTGGGCAGATCCGGCGTGAGCGGGTTCAGGAAGGCGTCGTTCTTCAGAACGCGCGTATAAGTGAGCTTGGTGCTCAGGCTGCCCAGCCCGGCGAACTTCTTGCGATAAGCGACCTCGGCGTCGACTCCGCGGACCTTCAACTTGGCGTAGTTCAGCGGAACGACCTGCAGGCTGTTCTCAAGGATTCGTCCGGTTATCTCGCCGGCAGGGCCGGTGCCGGCGCCCTGGCGCTGGAACAGCTCGCAGAACTGGTTGTCAATAGATGCCGCATCGTAGCAGGCGTTGATGATCTGCTGGGCGGTCGGGGACGTGATGACGTCGTTCACAGTGATGTCGTAGAAATCGACCGTCAGAGAGAAGCCCGGCAGGAAGCGCGGCTGGAAGACTCCGCCGACCGTGTAGGAATCCGATTTCTCTTCCTGCAGATTCGGATTTCCGCCCGACTGAAAGGCCAGCGAGGATTTGTACTGGTAGTTGAAGTTCGCAGGAACACCGGCGGCAGCGCAGTTCGCCTGACGCTGCGGCGTGTTCCGGAAATCCAGGGCGCAGGGATCTTGCGGCGCCGGGGCGAAGTTCTGCGACAACGGGAAGAACAGGTCGGTCAGGTTAGGCGCCCGAACCGCGCGCGAGTAATTGGCGCGCAGCCGGAGATCCCGGACCGGAGCAAAGTCGACGCCCGCATTGTAGGCGTAGGTCGTGCCCGTGGCGCCTTTGTAATCCGAAATTCGGCCCGCTGCATTGACCGTCAGCTCGTGAATGAAGCTCTCCCTGATGATCGGGAGCCGGAGTTCGCCGAACGCTTCCTTCACCTCGAAAGAGGTCGGATCGAAGGTTCCGATGCCGTTGTAGAAGCTGAGGCCCGTCTGGGTGAAATCGTCCTGGTCGTAGAACACCTTCTCCTTACGATACTCGGCGCCCACAGCGAAGCCGACAGGGCCGCCGGGAAGCTCGAAGAACTGGCTGGTATCGCCCGACATGAAGG
>DASVUW010000131.1:0-6902 GCA_036386845.1 Allosphingosinicella sp.
AAAGCGGAGATCCACGGCGGCCTATTGCCTGTGGCAAGCGCGCGCCCGACCCCCGGTGTTGCGCGAACGACTGCGCCCGGAGGAGCCGAGGGATGATTCAGGCCTTCGCCTTCTATCTCTTCGCGACCCTCGTCATCGCCAGCGGAGTGATGACGATCCTGTCGCGCAACCCGGTCCACTCGGTGCTCTGGCTGATCCTCGCCTTCTTCAATGCGGCGGGGCTGTTCCTGATCCTCGGGGCCGAGTTCATCGCGATGCTGCTGGTGATCGTCTACGTCGGCGCGGTCGCGGTGCTGTTCCTGTTCGTGGTGATGATGCTCGATGTCGACTTCGCCACCCTTCGCGCCGGGGTGGCCCGCTACTGGCCGTTCGGATTCGGCCTGGCGCTGGTCCTTCTCGTCGAGATATTCTTCGCCGCCATGGCCTGGAATGCCGGGGCTCTGGGCGCCGGGGTGCGGGGCGTCCCCACCGATCCGAACATCCCGAACATCGAGGCCCTCGGCCGGGTCCTCTACACACGTTACCTCTACGTCTTCGAGGGTGCCGGGCTGGTATTGCTGGTCGCCATGATCGGGGCGATCGTCCTCACCCATCGCACTCGAAGCGGCCTCAGGCCGCAGAAGGTGAGCGACCAGAACCGCCGCCGGCCCGAGGATGCGGTGGTCAACATGCAGCCGGGCGTGGGCGAGGGGATGAAGCTGTGATGGCCCGCTTCGTCATGCCAGCGAAGGCTGGCATCCCGGCGGGTGAAGAACGGCTGCGCCTTTCACCCCCTGGGGCCCCAGCCTTCGCTGCGGCGACGGGGATGCCGTCATGATCGGCCTCGGCCATTATCTCGCGGTCGGGGCGGTCCTGTTCGTGCTCGGCGTGTTCGGGATCTTCCTCAACCGGAAGAACATCATCGTCATCCTGATGGCGATCGAGCTCATCCTGCTCGCGGTCAACATCAACCTCGTCGCCTTCTCCGCCTATCTCGGCGACATGGTCGGCCAGGTCTTCGCCATGTTCGTCCTCACGGTCGCGGCGGGCGAGGCGGCGATCGGCCTCGCGATCCTCGTCATCTATTTCCGAGGCCGGGGCACGATCGCGGTCGACGACATCAACCAGATGAAGGGGTGAGGGGGATGGCGTTCCACGTCGCCCCAGCGAAGGCTGGGGCCCCGGCGGGTGAAGAACACTCGCGCTTTTCACCCCCTGGGGCCCCAGCCTGCGCTGGGGCGACGCGGCTATGACCGTCCAGCTCATCGTCTTCCTGCCGCTGCTCGCGGCTATCGTCGCCGGGCTCGGCAACCGCATGCTCGGCAATTTCGCGGCCAAGCTGATCACCACGGGCGCGCTCTTCGCGGCCTGCGCGCTCTCCTGGCCTATCTTCCTCGGCTTCATCGCCGGCACCGAGCAGAGCCAGCTCCACCCGGTCTTGGCCTGGATCCACTCGGAGCCGATGAGGGTCGACTGGAGCCTTCGGGTCGACGCCCTCACCTCGGTGATGCTGGTGGTGGTTACGACGGTCTCGGCCCTCGTCCATCTCTACTCCTGGGGCTATATGGCGGAGGACGACAGCCAGCCGCGCTTCTTCGCCTATCTGTCGCTCTTCACCTTCGCGATGCTGATGCTGGTGACGGCGGACAATCTCGTCCAGATGTTCTTCGGCTGGGAGGGCGTGGGCCTCGCTTCCTACCTCCTGATCGGCTTCTGGTACCACAAGCCCTCGGCCAACGCGGCGGCGCTCAAGGCGTTCGTCGTCAACCGGGTCGGCGATTTCGGCTTCAGCCTGGGGATCTTCGCCACCTTCCTGGTCTTCGGCACGGTTTCGATCCCCGAGATCCTCGCCGCCTCGCCGGGAATGGCCGGCTCGACGATCGGCTTCCTGGGCCAGCGCTTCGACACGATGACTCTGATCTGCATCCTCCTGTTCATCGGGGCGATGGGCAAATCGGCGCAGCTCGGACTCCACACCTGGCTTCCGGACGCGATGGAGGGCCCGACCCCGGTCTCGGCGCTCATCCATGCCGCGACCATGGTGACCGCGGGCGTGTTCATGGTTTGCCGGCTGTCGCCGATGTTCGAGACCAGCGAGACGGCGCTCGCCGTCGTCACCGTCATCGGAGCGGCGACGGCGATCTTCGCCGCCACGGTCGGAACGGTGCAGAACGACATCAAGCGGGTCATCGCCTATTCGACCTGCTCGCAGCTCGGCTACATGTTCTTCGCCGCGGGCGTGGGCGCCTACGGGGCGGCGATGTTCCACCTCTTCACCCACGCCTTCTTCAAGGCCTTGCTGTTCCTTGGGGCCGGCTCGGTCATACACGCCATGCACCACGAGCAGGACATGCGATTCTACGGAGCGCTCCGTAAGCACATCCCGCTCACCTTCTGGGCGATGACCATCGGGACGCTGGCCATCACCGGCGTCGGCATCATCCAGGTCGCGGGCTGGTCGGGCTTCGGCTTCGCGGGCTTCTATTCCAAGGACGCGATCATCGAGAGCGCCTTCGTCAGCGGCACCGGCGCCGGCGGCTTCGCCTTCGTGGTCGGGATCACCGCGGCGCTGCTGACCAGCTTCTACAGCTGGAGGCTCGTCTTCCTCACCTTCTTCGGCAAGGCGCGCTGGGCCGGCTCCGAGCATATTCAGCACGCGCTCCACGACCACGGCCATCACGGCGACGATCCGGCCGCCGAGGATAGCGGCCACGACACCCGCCCGCACGAGGCTTCGGCGCATCAGGTGCCGGCCGGCACCGGCGGCTATCACCCGCACGAGAGCCCCTGGACCATGCTGGTGCCGCTGGGCGTGTTGTCGCTGGGCGCGGTCTTCGCCGGGATGCTCTTCCACGGGCCGTTCATCGAGGCGGAGGAAGGGGCGCATTTCTGGGGTTCGAGCATCGCCTTCGACACCCATCTCGCCCATGCCATCCACGAAGTGCCCTTGTGGGTGAAGCTTGCCCCGGGCGCCGTGATGATCATCGGCTTCCTGATCGCGCTCCAGGCCTATATCCGGAACACCAGCATCCCCGCCCGCTTCGTCGGCCAGTGGGGGATCCTGCACGCCTTCTTCTACAACAAATGGTATTTCGACGAGATCTACGACGTCGTCTTCGTTCGCCCTTCGCTGTGGCTCGGGCGCCTGTTCTTGAGGCGCGGGGACGAGAAGATCATCGACCGCTTCGGCCCTGACGGCGCCGCGACCGCTGTCCGCGCCGGCAACGTGCTAACCGCCCGGCTCCAGTCCGGCTATCTCTACACTTATGCGCTGGTGATGCTCCTCGGCCTCGCCGCCGCCGCGACATGGGCGATGGCGCGATGAGGGGGGGAATTATCGTCGCCCCAGCGAAGGCTGGGGCCCCGTGGGGTCAAGACCGCCCGCGCCTTTCACCCGCTGGGATCCCAGCCTTCGCTGGGATGACGGGGGGCGCGCGATGATCCAGGGGACGCCCGAATTCGGCTTTCCGATCCTGTCGGAGATGCTCCTGATTCCGGTCGCGGCGGCGATCGTCTGCCTGTGCGTTTCCGCCAAAAGCGCCCGCTGGGTCGCGCTCATCGCCACCCTGGTCGAGCTGGCGCTCGGGATCCTGCTGTGGACCCAGTATAATCTGAACGGCGACCAGTGGCAGTTCCAGGAGCTCTATAAATTCCGGGACGGAACCCCGCTGTTCGGCCGCTTCTACTGGGCGCTGGGCGTCGACGGCATCGCCATCATGCTGGTCATGCTCACCGTCTTCCTGATGCCGATCTGCATCCTCGCCAGCTGGAAATCGATCGAGCGGCGGGTTCCGGAATATATGGCCGCCTTCCTGCTCGTGGAGACGATGACTCTGGGTGTGTTCATGGCGCAGGACATCTTCCTCTTCTACATCTTCTTCGAGGCCGGCCTCATCCCGATGTTCCTGATCATCGGCATATGGGGCGGCGCCCAGCGAATCTACGCCAGCTACAAATTCTTCCTCTACACCCTGCTCGGCTCCGTGCTGATGCTGGTCGCGATGCTCTGGATGGTGAACTATGCCGGCACGACCGCCATTCCCAAGCTCCTCGTCACCAACTTGCCGGCCGAAGCGCAGACCTGGCTCTGGCTCGCCTTTTTCGCCTCGTTCGCGGTCAAGATGCCGATGTGGCCGGTCCACACCTGGCTTCCCGACGCCCACGTCCAGGCGCCGACCGCGGGCTCGGTGATCCTCGCCGGGGTGCTCCTGAAGCTTGGCGGCTACGGCTTCCTCCGCTTCTCCCTGCCGATGTTCCCGGAAGCTTCGGCGCAGCTCGTCTGGCTGATCTTCGCGCTGAGCCTGATCGCCATCGTCTACACCTCGCTGGTGGCCCTGGTGCAGCGGGACATGAAGAAGCTGATCGCTTATTCGTCCGTCGCCCACATGGCCTTCGTCACCATCGGCCTCTTCGCCTTCAACCGGCAGGGGATCGAGGGCGGGATCATCGTCATGCTCAGCCACGGCCTGGTGTCCGGCGCGCTCTTCCTGTGCGTCGGGGTCGTCTACGACCGGCTGCACACCCGCGAGATCGACCGCTATGGCGGCCTCTCCAACAACATGCCGGCCTTCGCCTTGCTGTTCCTGCTGTTCACCATGGCCTCGGTTGGGCTCCCAAGCACGAGCGGCTTCGTCGGGGAATTCCTGGCGCTGGTCGGCGCCTACGAGGCGAGCAGCCTCGTCGCAGCCATCGCGACGACGGGGATCATCCTCGGCGCGGCCTACATGCTCTGGCTCTACTGGCGGGTCGCCTATGGGACGAGCCGAAACGCCGACGCGGCGGCGATGCCCGATCTCGACAAGCGCGAGCTCGCCTCCCTGGGAGCGATCGCCGCGGTGGTGCTCTGGATGGGCGTCTATCCCGAAAGCTTCATGTCCACGATCCGCCGCGACGTCGGCTTTCTCATGGCCCGGATCGAACGGGCCAACCCGCCGGGCGATGCCCAGCCCACGACCACCAAGGGCGCGCCGGCGCCCAAGGCGCATGGGACGGGACAGCCTGCCGAGCACGGCCATGCCCCGGGCACTCCGGCCGAGCACGGGCATCCGCCCGCCGCCCCCGAGCCGGCCGATCCCGCGCCGGAGGGCCACGGCCATGCCCCGGGGGAGGAGCATTGATGGATTTCCCCGTCATGCCAGCGAAGGCTGGCATCCCAGCGGGTGAAAACCACCCGCGCCTTTCACCCCCTGGGGCCCCAGCCTTCGCTGGGGCGACGGTTAGCGCATGACCGCGTCGCTCCTCTTCACACTGCCCGAGATCATCCTCACGCTGGCGGCGCTGGCGCTGATGATGGCGGCCGCCTGGATGGGCGACAAGGGCGCTCGCCTGCTCACCTGGCTCGGGATTGCGGCCCTGGCCGCAGCGGCCTTCGCGCTCCCCGGCGTTTCCGCGCGCGGCGGCACCGCGTTCGACGGCCTCTATATCGGCGACAGCTTCGCGGCCTTCGCCAAGGTCCTGATCTACATCGCCGCGGCCGCCTCCCTTGTGGCCGCCTCCGGCTGGTTCAGCCGCGACCGCGACTATCGGGCCGAATATCCCTGCCTGATCCTCCTCTCGGTGGTCGGCATGGGAATGATGGTCTCGGCGGGCGACCTGCTCACCCTCTATGTCGGGCTCGAGCTGCTCAGCCTCTCGTCCTACGTCCTCGCCAGCTTCCAGAGGCGGGACAACCGGTCGGCGGAGGCGGGCCTCAATTATTTCGTCCTCGGAGCGCTCGCCTCGGGACTCCTGCTCTACGGCGTGTCGCTGCTCTACGGCTTCACCGGATCGACCCTGTTCGGCGAGATAAATGCGGCGCTGGGCCGGGACGGGGTCTCGACGGGCGAGCTGTTCGGGATCGTCTTCGTCCTCGCCGGGATCGCCTTCAAGGTCTCGGCGGTGCCGTTCCACATGTGGACTCCCGACGTCTACGAGGGCGCACCCACGCCGGTCACGGCCTATTTCGCCTCGGCGCCCAAAGTCGCGGCCATGGCCCTGCTTACCCGGGTCGCCATCGAAGCGATGGGGCCCGCAACCTTCGAATGGCGGCAGATCGTCATCTTCATGGCGCTCGCCTCGACCATCCTCGGCGGAGTGGCCGCCATCGGCCAGCCCAACATCAAGCGGCTGCTTGCCTATTCCTCGATCAACAATGTCGGCTTCGCACTGATCGGTCTCGCCGCCGCCACCCGCTACGGGGTCGCCTCGGTGCTCTTCTACATGGCGGTTTATACCGCGATGACCTTGGGCACCTTCCTCATCGTTCTGAGGATGCGCGACTCCGAGGGCCGTCCGGTCGAGACCGTCTCGAGCCTCGCGGGCCTCTCCACCACACGGCCGTGGCTTGCCGCCGGAATGGCCGTCTTCATGTTCAGCCTCGCCGGAGTGCCTCCGCTGTTCGGCTTCTGGCCGAAATTCCTGGTCTTCGACGCGGCGGTAAGGGCGGATCTCACCTGGCTGGCCGCCGTCGGCATCGCCACTTCGGTGATCAGCGCCTTCTATTATCTCAAGATCGTCAAGACGATGTATTTCGACGATCCGGCGCCCGCTTATGCCGATACGGACGACTTGCCGCAGTCGGTTCTGATCGTGCTGGCGGCCCTGTTCGTCTCGCCGCTCGGCTATTTCACCATCCCCTTCATCGGCCGGTTCGCGGACAACGCGGCAAGCGCCCTGTTCTAGACTGGACCGGCGACCGCCTGCGGGCCGCCGGCCCAACCCATGCAGCAACAGGCCGCGCAAAGGGATGGGATGCCTCCCCCCGGCGGCGGACGTATCGTGCTCGCCTTCGGCCGCTCTATCCTACTTGGGAAAAATACTTATGTCGGCGAGTGGCCCCGGGCCGAAGCGGCGGCTAGTCTGGAATTCGAATGGGTGACCGGCGAGCCTATATAATCGAGGACGAAAAGATGCTGCGCGACCTCGTGCGGCAATCCCTCGCCGGT
>DASVUW010000132.1:0-4284 GCA_036386845.1 Allosphingosinicella sp.
GGTCCCCCTCCCCGAGAAATCTCGGGGAGGATTTGAGTCTTCGAACCCTTCCTGCCAAAGGCCTCCCATGTCGCAACGCACTCGATCCACCCAGGCGGCGGGCTTCATCCTCGCAATCAGCATCCTCGCGGGAGCCGTAGGCGGGTCGATCGTCGGCGAACCGAGCATCGGTTTCCTCGCCGGTCTCGTCGCGGGCGTGGCGATCGCGATCCTGTTCTGGCTGGTCGAGCGGCGGCGATAGACGGAGCTGAACCGACCGTCGTCCCGCCGAAAGCCGGGACCTCCGAGATGGCCATGGAGCCTTTTTCGGCCTGACGTCCCGGCTTTCGTCGGAATGACGGGGTGGGCGACAAGGCTCGCGTCCCGAATTTCATCCATTTTGGTAGGAACTTTCCTAGACAAATAGGGAAACTAAATATATGAGAACATAACACGAACATAGATTTCACAGGGGAGTGAGGGTGAAATGGTCGTTGCGGCGCAGGATAGAGCAGTTCCTCAAGCGCACCCGAATATCGCCCACTCGGCTGGGCCTGGACGTGACCGGCGATCCGAAGCTCGTTTTCACGATTCGCAAGGGCCGGGAGCCGCGTCCGCGAATGGAGGCGAAGATCATCGCCTATATGGAGCGGATCGACCGGGAGCTGGAGCAGGCGCCCGATCGGCTGCCGGTTCGCCGCCGCCGCTGACCGATGCCGCTACGGCTTTTTTGCACGCGATACGCTTCCACTTCGTCCACTTTGCCGGTTTCATTCTCGAGGAGATGCATAGCCGCCGCTGGGCGAGCGTCACTTTCCAGGGCGGTCGCCATGAGCTGCTGTTTCGTCTGGAAGGCGATGGCGCCGAGGAAGCCGCCGGGCGGTTCCTGAGCGGCCTCGACGCGCGCAACTTCGAGCTTCGCGGCCACCTTCTCGCAGATGTGTCGCTGGTCGCTGAGGAGCGGCGGCCGGGCTTCGCTCGGATCCGGCTCGACGCTTTGACGGTGGAGGAGAGGTGACCCTCTCAGCTGCCGGTCGACGCGATCTTCTGCAGGTCGTTTATCGCGCTGCGCAGGCGGTGGCCGACTTTCTCCTGCTCGGCTGAAACCTCTTCCGCCGGCGCGCGGTCGATGGCGGCCGGCAGCGCCTGGCGCTTGCGCGACAGCCCGAATTCGATGCGGTTGACGAGTTGCGAAAGCGACTGGTCGGTTTCCGCTTCGGCTTCCGGCAGTTGAGCCGCGAGCTCGGAAATCGGCAGGATGTCCGCATCGGCATCGGCATCGGCATCGGTTTCGGCTTCGGCTTCGGCTTCCGGTTCGGGCTCGGGCTCGGGCTCGGGCTCGGCTTCGGGCTCCGGCTCTGCCTCGGCGGATTCGGGTAGGGATTCGGGCTCGGAGGGCTCCAACTGGACCTCCGGCTGCTCCCATTTCGGCTCGTCCTCGGCGACCGGCTCGGCCTGCGGCGCCTGGGGAACCAGGAAGGCCGGCAGCGGCCGGTGCCCGGTGTCGGGGAGGTCCGGCTCGGCTTCGGCCGCCGTTTCCGGAAATTCCTCCAGATCGAGCGGCTCGCCGAGATCGCGGGCGAGCAGGGGCCGCCGGGCCGGGGCATCGGGATGAGCGTCGGCCCGCCGAAGCTTCGGCGCCTTCGCTTCCGCTTCCGGCTCGGCGGCTTCGAGCTTGCGCTTCGCCGGCGCCCGACCGAGCAGCGCCATCAGCCCCCAGACGGAGGCGAAGCTGAGCAGGGACGCCCCCCCGGTCGCGGCAAGGCGCGCCGTCTCGCCCAGCGGCGGCTGCGCCGCCGGAACGAAGTCGGGGAGTCGGCTCGTCTCGACGAGCCCGGAAAAAAGCGCTTCCGGCATTGCGAAGGCGACGAAGCCGGCGGAGACCGCCGCGAGCGCCGCGACCCCCGCGTCGAATGCGCGTTCGCTTGGAAATGAGAGTTTCGGCATCAGACCGCCTTGCCCGTGAGCTTCTGGTAAGCGGGTATGTAACTGGAAATATTTGACGACCAGTTACGATCCCTTCGAACGAACGCCTGCGCCGTGTCGCGCCGCTCATCCCAGCGGCCGCGATTGGCGAACAAAGTGTCGAGCGCAGCGGTCAGTGCCTCCGGATCTCCGGCCGGGAAAAGGGTCCCGGTCACTCCGTCCTCGATCAGCTCGCGATGGCCGCCCACATTCGAGGCGACGACCAGCTTGCGCTGGGCCATCGCCTCGAGCGGCTTCAAGGGAGTCACCAGCTCGGTGAGGCGCATCGCCTTGCGCGGATAGGCGAGGATATCGATCAGCCCGTAATAGCGGTCGACCTCGTGGTGCGGCACCCGGCCGGTGAAGTGGATCCGCGCGCGGGCGGGCGAAGCTTCGGCCTGGGCCTTCAGGGCCGCCTCGACCGGGCCTCCGCCGACGAGCAGGAGATGGGCCTTCGGGCGCTTCTCCAGGAGCAATGGCATCGCCGCGATCAGGTCGTCGAGCCCCTCATAATCGTAGAAGGAGCCGATGAAGCCGACCACGTCCGCGCCGGCGAGGCCGAGCTTGCGGGCGAGATCGAGGTCGGCGGCGAGCGGGTTTCCGAACAAGGTGAGGTCGACCCCGTTGGGGGCGACGATGATCTTCTCGGCCGCGATTCCGCGCCCGATCAGGTCGCGCCTCAGGCCTTCGCAGATGACCGCCACGCAATCGGCGCGGCCCGCGGCCCAGGTTTCGAGCATCCGGGTGGCGCGGTACCGGGCCGAGCCTTCGCGCCCGGTTCCGTTGCCGACCGCCGCATCCTCCCAGAAGGCCCGGATCTCGTAGAGGAGGGGTAGGCCCCGGCGCCTGGCCACCGGCAGGGCCGCGAGCGCGTTCAGGACCGGGGAATGGACGTGGAGATGGTCCGGCTTCCAAGCTTCCGCCAAAGCGTCGATCCGGGCCTCCAGGGCCTTGATCTCCCGCCATTCCCGCAACGGGGAAGGCGCCGGCGCGGGCTTCGGAGTCCGGTAGAAGTCGATCCCTTCGATCGTCTCGGGATCGGCGCCCTCGCGCGAATGGCGAACGCCGGTTAGGCACGCCACGTCGATCCCGCGCGCCTTCTGCGCGGTCACGATGGCTCGCGTCCGGAAGGTGTAGCCGCTGTGCATCGGCAGGCTGTGGTCGAGGACGTGGAGGATGCGCATGCCCACCCTCTGCCACAATGAGCTTAACGGCCCGTCAACCGCTGGCCCTTAGTCGTGTGGAGACAGTCGGCCGGGGACCTTCTCCCTCTCCCGCTTTCCGCGGGAGAGGAGGGGCCCAGGCCGAAGGCTTGGGAGGTGAGGGTCTTGCTGAGTCTGCGGTACAGACCCTCACCTCCCACCGCTTCGCGGCGGGCCCCTCCTCTCCCGCGGAAAGCGGGAGAGGGGCTTCCGAGCGGCAAAGGAAGTGCATGAAGACCAGGAACGCAATGACAATCGCCTTTGCCGCCGCAGCCGGCTTCGGCCCTCTCCAGGCGCAGCCGTCCGGTGCCTTCACCCGGGCCGAGACCGGAGAGCGCTTCGCCACGCTCCAGGAGGCGGTCAACGCCATCGGCGGCGGCAGCGGGACGATACGGATCGCTGCGGGCCGCTACGGCGAATGCGCCGTCCAGGAAGCAGGCCGGATCGCCTATGTCGCGGAGCGGCGGGGCCAGTCGGTCTTCGACGGCGGCGCCTGCGAGGGAAAGGCCACCCTCGTCCTTCGCGGCAAGGCCGCCCGCGTCGAGGGCCTGGTCTTCACCCGGGTGCGGGTACCCGACGGCAACGGCGCCGGGATCCGGCTCCAGGAGGGCGACCTCGACGTCTCTTATACCGTCTTTTCGGACGGCGAATCGGGAATACTCTCCCACAACGGGCCGCCGGGCTCCGTCCGGATCGACCGTTCGACCTTCACCGGGCTCGGCGAGGGCGATGGAGTCCATTCGATCTATATCGGCCATTATGGCAGCCTAAGGGTCACCAATTCTCGCTTCGAGCGGGGCAGGGGCGGCCATTACGTGAAGAGCCGGGCGCCTCGGATCGAGGTGCTCGACAACAGCTTCGACGACAGCCGGGGCCGCCGGACCAACTATCTGATCGACATCTCCAACGGCGCCGTCGGCCGGATCGCCGGCAACGTCTTCGTCCACGGCACCGGCAAGGAGAATTATTCGACCATGATCTCCGTCGCTCCCGAGGGAAGCGAGAATCGCTCCGCCGGGCTGGTGATCGAGAACAATGTCGCGTCGGTCGCTCCGGGCTTCCGCTGGACGACCACCTTCGTCGGGGACTGGAGCGGCGAGCGGCTCGAGATCCGGGGCAACCGGCTCGGCCCGAAGAT
>DASVUW010000133.1:0-8573 GCA_036386845.1 Allosphingosinicella sp.
CCCAGGCGGCGGCGCTCTTCACCCGCCGGGGTCCCAGCCTTCGCTGGGACGACGGTCTGGATCCGCTCATCCCAGCGCCTCCTCGATCGCCGCTTCGATCTCCGCGATCTTGAAGGGCTGGCCGGACACCTTGTTCACCGGCCGGGCGTCGACGAGATACTGGTCGCGGAGCAGGGTCTTGAGCTGCCCCTTGTTCATTTCCGGAACGATGATCCGCTCGTAAGATCCGAGAAGATCGCCCAGGTTCTTCGGCAGCGGCCAGATGTGGCGGATGTGGATGTGGGCCACGTCGAGTCCCCTGCCCCTCGCGCGGCGGACGGCCTGGTGGATCGGTCCGAAGGTCGAGCCCCAGCCGACGACGGCGAGCTTCGCCCCTGCCGAGCCGAGGCAGACTTCCTGCTCCGGAATGGAATCGGCGACCCCGAGCACCTTGTTGGCCCGGATGTCGGTCATCTCCTGGTGGTTCGCCGGCGCGTAATCGATATGGCCGGTTCCGACATTCTTCTCGATCCCGCCGATCCGGTGGGTGAGGCCTGGGCTTCCGGGCCGGATCCAGACCCGGGCGAGCTTTTCGTCTCGCGCATAGGGATTGACGGCTCCGCCCTCGGCCGGCGGCTCGGTGTGGAAAGCGACCGGGAAAGCCTCGAAGGTAGCCATGTCGGGCACCCGCCAGGGCTCGGCCGCATTGGCGATATAGCCGTCGGTGAGGAGCATGACGGGGGTCATGTACTGGACCGCGATCCGGCACGCCTCGATCGCGCAGTCGAAGGCGTCGGCCGGCGAGCGGGCGGCGATGACCGGAAGCGGCGCGTCGCCGTTGCGGCCGTAGACCGCCTGGTAGAGGTCCGACTGCTCGGTCTTGGTCGGGAGGCCTGTCGAGGGGCCGCCGCGCTGCGAGTTGACGATGACGAGCGGAAGCTCGGTCATGATGGCGAGCCCCATCGCCTCCATCTTGAGTGCGATGCCCGGTCCCGACGAGGAGGTGACGCCCAGGCTTCCGGCATAACTCGCCCCGATCGCGGACCCGATCGCGGCGATCTCGTCCTCCGCCTGGAAGGTCGTCACCCCATATTCCTTGAGTCGGGAGAGGTGGTGGAGGATCGCGGAGGCGGGCGTGATCGGATAGCCTCCGAAGAACATGGGAAGGCCGGCCAGCTGGGCCCCGGCGACGAGTCCGATGGATATGGCTTCGGCGCCCGTGACCGTCCGGTAGAGGCCGGGCTCGGCGGGGGCCGGATCGATGTGGCGCTGCGGGATCTGGCCGCCGATCTCGGCCGTCTCGCCGTAGGCGTGGCCGGCGTTGAGAGCGGCGATATTGGCCTCGGCGAGCTCGGCGGCCTTGGCGAACTTGGAGCGAAGCCACTGGACGATCGGCTCGCGGTCGCGGTCGAACATCCAGAGCGCGAGGCCGAGGGTCCACATGTTCTTGCAGCGCAGGGCCTCCTTGTTGCCGAGGCCGAAAGGTTTCACCGCGTCGAGGGTGAGCTGTGAGATGTTGAACCGGATGACCTGCCACCTGCCCAGGCTTCCGTCCTCGAGCGGATTGGCCTCGTAGCCGGCCTTGGCGAGGTTGCGGGCTCCGAACTCGCCCTCGTCCGCGATGATCAGGCCGCCCGGCTTCAGGTCCTCGACATTGGTCTTGAGGGCCGCCGGGTTCATCGCGATCAGCACGTCCGGCGAATCGCCCGCCGTCTCGATCGCGGCCGAGCCGAAATTGATCTGGAAGGCGGAGACTCCGAAGGTCGTGCCCTGCGGCGCCCTTATCTCGGCCGGGAAATCGGGGAAGGTGGCGAGATCGTTGCCGGCGAGCGCCGTCGACAAGGTGAACTGGCCGCCGGTCAGCTGCATACCGTCGCCGCTGTCGCCTGCGAAGCGGACGACGACAGCCTCGCAGGCCGTGTCCGCCCCGGCTTCCTCGGGCGTGAGATAATGGGTGGCCGTCGCCAATCTCGCTTCCTTCATCGCGGGTTACGCGATTACCCTAGCGGCGCGGGCGCGCGCTCACAACGGGTGCCGCCTCTCGACGTTCGCGTAGCGAGCCGGATAGGACATTTTACCGCCCGCTCGACGCCGCGGGCGACAGCCCCGCGGCCCGGCGTGACCGGGATCCGATCAGTCGGCACCCCCGGAGTCGGGGCCCTGAGCTTCGGCCCCCTTGGCCTTCGCAGCGGCCGTCTCACTTTCGGTCTTGACCGTGCATACGCGCTTCGCCGGAATGCGGCCGACCGCCGGTTCAACGACGACGCAGACCTTCTTGCCCTTGGGCGCCACGGGCTTGTCCTTGGCAACGGCGACTCCGCCGGCGAGCGAAATGGCGGCGATCGCCGCCAGCAGGTTCAGTTTAGGCATCCTGGTCTCCGTTCTCGAAATAGTCGATGGCTCAGTCCCGGCCGTTGCCCGCCTCGCGAGCTTCGCCGGCCTTGCGCCGATTGGCCTCCACGTCCCCGCCCGAGCGGGGCACGGTCCGACAGATGCGCTGGGGCGTGATGCGGCCCGGCATTTGCTCGGTCCGGCAGACCTTTCGCGGCTTGGGCTGATCCGCCTTTTCCTTGGCGGAAACCCCGCCGGCCATCAGCAGCGCGACCGACAGGGTCGCCAGCACGTTGAAAATACGCATTTTTTCCTCCGGCCCCGGATAAGGCAAATGTCCGAAACGGATGCAAAAGTCAACCAAGCTAAGGGTTTAACCCTCGATTCAAGCAATATCTGCAGTCCCGGTTGGCGAACGCACGCCCTGGCAATAAGGGGGTGCTGCCAATTTCTGGAGAGACGATGAGCGACCCCTATGTGAGGCCCGACGTTCGCCTCTTCCTGGACTATTACAACAAGCTTCCCGGGCCGCGCGCCCACGAGGTCGGGCCGAACCAGGCGCGGGCGATGATCCTTGCCTCGCGCCACGTCGCCGACGCCGAGGTCGGCGAGCTCGCGGTGATCAGTGACCTCGCCTGCCCCGGCCCGGGCGGGCAGATCCGCCTTCGCCTCTACGATGCCCGGGAGAGTCGCGAGGCCGGTCCGCTCCTCCTCTTCTTCCACGGGGGTGGCTTCGTGTTTGGCGATCTGGACACTCACGAACCGTTCTGCGCCGAGGTGGCGCGCCGGCTCGATCTGCCGCTGCTCGCGGTCGATTATCGGCTCGCGCCCGAGCATCCCTTCCCGGCCGGCGCCGAGGATTGCATCGCCGCGGCGCGCTGGGCGGCGGGAAGCCCCCCTTCCCTAGCCCGGCAGGTCACCGGCCTCGTCACCGCGGGCGACAGCGCCGGCGGGAATTTCGCGATCGTCGTCGGCCTCGCCCTGCGCGACGAGCCGGCCGCAGTCCCGGTGATCGCGCAATGGCCGATCTACCCGGCCGCGGATCCCGGCAAGGGCTATCCGTCCTACAAGGATTTCGGCGAAGGCTATTTCCTCAGCCACGACGGGATGGCCTGGTTCGACGGCTGCTACAGGCCCGACAAGGCCGACTGGCGCTATTCGCCGCTTCTCAAGAGCCAGGCGGGAATGCCGCCGACCCTCGTCCAGACCGCGAGTCTCGACCCGATCCGCGACCAGGGCCGCGCCTATGCCGCGGCCTGCGCCGAGGCGGGGGTTCCGGTCGTCTTCCGGGAGGCCGAAGGCAACATCCACGGCTATATCAACCTGCGCAAGGCGATCCCGTCGTCCCAGGATGATATCGTCGCCGGGGTGGAAGCGCTGAAGCTGATCCTGAGGGAGGCAGCGCCATGAACGTCGTCCCAGCGAAGGCTGGGACCCCAGCGGGTGAAAAGCACCGCCGCAATTGCAGCGCTCCACAAGCGCCCGAGCCCTTCACCCCCCGGGGTCCCAGCCTTCGCTGGGACGACGAAACGGGACTAGCGAGGAAATCATGAACAACCTCCCCTACCGTCCCGCCGCCGGGATCATGCTGGTCAACGCCGAGGGCAAGGTCTGGGTCGGCCAGCGCCTCGACAGCACGCTGGAGGCCTGGCAGATGCCGCAAGGCGGCCTCGACCAAGGCGAGGACCCGGAGCAGGGCGCGCTTCGGGAGCTGAAGGAGGAGACTGGCATCCGCCGCGAAAAGGTGGAGATCCTCGCCCGCCACGGCGAGGAGCTTTATTACGATTTGCCCGAGGAGCTGGTCGGCAAGCTCTGGAAGGGCCGCTGGCGCGGTCAGCGCCAGACGTGGTTCCTCGCCCGCTTCCTCGGCACCGACGAGGACGTCGACATCGCCACCCCCGAGCCGGAATTCCGCGCCTGGAAATGGGCGGACCCCGCCGACCTTCCGTCGATGATCGTCCCGTTCAAGAAAAAACTCTACGAGGAGGTGCTGGACGCCTTTCGCGATCGGCTGTGAAGCTTTGATAACGGCCGCTTTACCACTGCCGGTTCAAAGAGGGCGAATGTCGCGCCTCCTCACCCTGACCGTCGCGGCCTGCAGCCTGTTAGGCGCATGCCGAAGCGAGGAAGCGGACAACGGGCCACCGCCGAGCATTGCCAGGGATGAAGGGGCGGACGCGGCAGTCCGATGGTTCGAGACGATCGATCTCGGCCTGCTCGCTCACGACGACGCAGACCACGGGGCGGCGGAGCGTCTTTTCGACCGGGCATTCGCGAGTGGCGGCGGCCCGGTGGCCAACCGGATCGCCTATCTCCTGATCAACAGCCGCAAGGATCCGGCGAAAGGGGCGATCTGGTACCGTCGATCGGCCGAGGCGGGCGATCTGCAAGGAATGCGGTACCATGCACGGGGCCTGTCCGAGGGCATCGGCCAGCCTCGCGACGAAACGGAATCCCTTCGCTGGAAACGAAGGGCGGCGACGCACGGCAAGTCGAACGGATATGACTTTCTGACACTTGCCCACGCTTATGACGGTGGTCTCGGAGAGAAGAGGAATCCGGAGGCGGCCCTCGCCGCCGTTCGAATCGCCAAGAGAAAGTGGATCGACGACAGCGACACCGATACCCCCGAGCGAATCGAGGCGCTTGAAGGCCGGTTGATGCAGGAACTCTCCCGTCCGGCGCTGTGAAGCAGGGGTTTTGCCGGTTCCTTTCTCCCGCTAGAGCGTGCCCATGCGGGGTCTTTCGAGCGACGAAGCGGCGGCTGTGGAGCGTTCGGCCGAAGAGCCGATGCTGGAGCAGGTCGAGGCCTGGGCGCGGATCAACAGCGGATCGCGCAACCTCGACGGCCTGGCGCGGATGGCGGGGCTGCTCGCCGACGCCTTTGCCGCGCTTCCCGGCCGGGTCGAGCTCGAGGAGGCAGCCCGAGTCGAGGCCGTGGAGCCGGACGGAAGGATCGTCGCCCTCCCCCACGGCCGCAATCTCCATCTGCGCGTCCGGCCGGAAGCGCCGGTGCAATTGCTCCTCACCGGCCACATGGACACGGTCTACGGTGCCGACCATCCTTTCCAACGCCTCGAATGGCTGGGCGCCAAAGTCCTTCGAGGCCCGGGCGTGGCGGACATGAAGGGCGGGATCGCCGTCATGCTCGCCGCGCTGAAGGCGGTCGAGGCCTCTCCCGCCGCCGAATCGCTAGGCTACGAGGTCGTCATCAACTCCGACGAGGAGGTCGGATCTCCCGGCTCAGCCGCGCTGATCGCCCAAGCCGCGCTCGGCAAGAAAGCGGCCCTCACCTACGAACCCTCCGCCCTTCCCGACGGCACGCTGGCCGGGGCCCGGCCCGGGAGCGGCAATTTCTCGCTGATCGTGAAAGGCCGAAGCGCGCATGCCGGCCGCAACCCGGAAGAGGGCCGCAACGCGGTGCTGGCGGCGGCCGAGCTGGCGCTCCGGCTGGCCGAGTCGAAGGCCGCGGGGCTTAGCGTCAACCCGGCGCGGATCGACGGCGGCGGCCCCAACAATGTCGTGCCAGATTTCGCGGTGCTGCGCATAAATATGCGCCCCGCCACCCTCGCCGACCAGGCGCGGGCCCAGGCCGCTCTGGAAGAGGCCGTCGCAAATGTTTCCGCGAAGCGCGACGTACGCATAAATATGCACGGCGGGTGGGGCCGCCCCCCCAAGCCGCTCGACTCGGCAGCCGAGAAATTGTTCGCTTTGGTGGCGAGTTGCGGCGCCGATCTCGGCCAGACCATAAGCTGGCGCGATTCGGGCGGCGTGTGCGACGGCAACAACATCGCCGCCTGCGGAGTCCCGATCGTCGACACGATGGGCGTGCGCGGCGGCGCCATCCATTCCGACTCCGAATATCTGATCGTCGAGAGCCTCGCCGAACGCGCGCGCCTGTCGGCGCTGACGATCCTGAGGCTGGCGCGCGGGGAGGGATTGTGAGCTTTCGGATCCGGCCCGCCCGCAACGACGATTTCCAGGCCCTCTACGAAATGGCGAAGCTCACCGGCGGCGGCTTCACCAACCTGCCCGCCGACCGGGGCGCCCTCGTCGACAAGCTGATCCGCTCGGAAAAGGGCTTCGCAGCCGAGGTGACCGAGCCCGGCGACGAACTATACGTCCTCATGCTCGAGAATGTGGAGACGGGGCAGATACGCGGCACCTGCCAGATTTTCGGCATGGTGGGCCGGGACGCCCCTTTCTACAGCTACCGGATCAGCACCCTGACCCAGACCTCGAAGGCGCTCGGCCAGACCTTCCGCAACGAGATGGTGACACTGACCACCGACCTCGAAGGCTCGTCCGAGGTGGGCGGGCTCTTCCTACACCCCGGGGAGCGGGCCGGAGGGCTCGGAATGCTTCTCGCCCGGAGCCGCTATCTTTTCATGAAGCTCCACCGCGAGCGATTCGCCAGGCGCGTCATCGCCGAGCTTCGCGGAGTGATAGACGAAAAAGGCGGCTCGCCCTTCTGGGATTCGATCGCCGGGCGATTCTTCGGGATGACCTTCCAGGAGGCCGACGAGTTCAACGGCGCCCACGGCACCCAGTTTATCGCCGACCTGATGCCCAAGACCCCCATCTACACCGCCATGCTGCCGGAGACCGCTCGGGCGGTGATGGGGGTCCCCCACCCGTCCGGACGGGCGGCGATGAAGATGCTCGAGCGGGAAGGCTTCTCCTTCGACTGCTATGTCGACATCTTTGACGGCGGCCCGACCATGACCGCCCTCACCGACCAGGTCCGGACCGTCCGCGAATCGCGCGAGCTGGTGCTCGATCGCGTGGCCGACAGCGTCGAGGGCATGAACATGATGCTGGCCCGCGGCCGCCTCGGCGATTTCGTCGCCTGCTGCGGCGACGTGTCGGTTTCACCGGAGGAGACGGCGACCGTCTCGTTCGAGACCGCCGCCTTGCTCGGGATCGCGCCGGGCGACCGCTTCCTCGCCATGGGCCGGTAGATGCCGCTCGCCGAGATCAACTTCGATGGGATCATCGGGCCGAGCCACAATTATTCGGGCCTCAGCCTCGGCAATATCGCCTCGTCGACCAACAAGGGCCTGGTCTCCCACCCGCGCGCCGCGGCGCTTCAGGGGCTGGAGAAGATGCGGCACAACTTGCGGCTCGGCCTTCCCCAGGGCCTTCTCCTTCCCCACCGCCGGCCCGACCGCGCCTGGGTGGCGGAGCTCGGCACCCGCGTCGAGGAGGTGCCCGCCTCGCTCCGCCCCGCCGCCTTCTCGGCCTCTGCGATGTGGGCCGCGAACGCGGCGACCGTCTCCCCTGCCCCGGACACCGCCGACGGCCGCTGCCATCTAACGGTCGCCAATCTCAGGACCATGGCCCACCGAAGTCACGAATGGCCCGAGACCCTCGCCCAGCTGCGCGTCGCCTTCGCCGACGAGGCACAGTTCGCCGTCCACGCCCCGGTCCCTTCGACGTTCGGGGACGAAGGCGCGGCCAACCACATGCGCCTCGCCGCCGCACACGGTGCGCCGGGAGTCGAAGTCTTCGTCTACGGGATTCGCGGCGGCGCCTTCCCAGTCCGCCAGCATGACGAGGCGAGCCGCGCGATCGCCCGCCTCCACGGCCTCGATCCCGAGCGCACCCTCTTCGTTGCCCAGTCCGAGGAAGCGATCGCCGCCGGCGCCTTCCACAACGACGTCGTCGCCGTCGCAAACGGACACGTCCTCTTCGCCCACGAGCAGGCCTTCGAGGACCGGTCGGGCTTCTACGCCGAACTTAGGCGCCTGCTGCCCGAAGTGGAGATCGTCGAGGTTCCGTCCGCCGCCGTCAGCCTCGAGGACGCGATCCGAAGCTACCTCTTCAACGCCCAGCTGGTCACTCTCCCCTCGGGCGCAATGGCCCTGATCCTCCCGGAGGAAGCCCGCGAGACTCCCAGCGTCTGGGGGTGGCTCCAGGCGATGGTCGCCGGCAACGGTCCGATCCGCCATCTGTTCGTGGTCGACGTCCGCCAGTCCATGGCAAATGGCGGCGGACCCGCCTGCCTGAGGCTGAGGGTGGTGGCGGAGCCGGAGGCGGTCGATCCCCGGTTCATGGCGGACGAGGCGAAGCTCGATCGCCTCGCCGCAGTGATCGACGCCGAGTGGCCTGAGCGGATCGAGCCGGAGGATCTGCTCGATCCGGCGCTGTGGAGCCGGATGGAGCGAGCGAGGGAGAAGCTTCTTGGAGTGCTCGGGCTGGAAGCGCTGATCTGACTTTTGCCTCCCCAGCGCCAGCTGGGGAGGGGGACCATGCGAAGCATG
>DASVUW010000134.1:0-1728 GCA_036386845.1 Allosphingosinicella sp.
GAAGGGAGACTATCGTGGAACCACCGTCATTGCGAGCGTAGCGAAGCAATCCAGCGGCTCAGCGTTCGAGGCTGGATTGCTTCGTCGCTTCGCTCCTCGCAATGACGGGTCACCTAGCCTTGACGCTCTAGCCCCGCGCGAAAAGCCGTGCGAAGGGGAGGGGAGATGAGCGACCTCGAATCCATCCCAGCCATCATCGACCAGCTTTGCGAGATGTTCGACGAATCCGTCGCGGCCCTGCGCGGAGCGCTAGCGCGCTATCTGTCCCGCGGCGAGCGGCCCGACGTCGAAGCCCGGGCGCGCGGCCTGTTCGCCTATCCCGAGCTTCGGATCGACTACAGCTTCGACCAGCCGCCGAGCTTCCCGCCCCGGGCCTTCGGGCGGTTGAACCAGCCCGGCCGCTACGCGATCAGCGTGGCGAGGCCGCGTCATTTCCGCAAATATCTGACCGAACAGCTCGAATATCTGGTGCGCGACTACAAGGTCGACGTCTCGGTGGGGCCCTCGGCGAGCGAGATTCCCTATCCTTACGTTCTCGACGGGACCGACGACCTCAGGCTCGACGGCGCCCACGCCGCCGATCTCAGCCGCTGGTTCCCGGCCACCGAGCTCTCCCATATCGGCGACGAGGTGGCGGACGGCACCTGGGATTATAGCCGCCACGCGGATCGGCCGCTGGCTTTGTTCGACGGTCCCAGGGTCGATTTCAGCCTCGCCCGCCTGCGCCACTATACCGGCACGCCCGTCGAGCATACGCAGCGCTACCTGCTCTTCACCAACTATGTCCGCTACGTCGACGAGTTCGTCCGCTGGGCGGTCGAGGAGCTGAAGCGCGAGGACAGCCCCTATGAGGCGCTCTCCGCGCCGGGCGGAATCGTCGTCACCCGCGATACGGACGATCCCGCGGCCGAGGTCGCGGCCGGCAACTGGCGCAAGGTCCAGATGCCCGCTTACCATCTGATTGCGGCCAATGGCGGCGGGATCACCCTGGTGAATATCGGGGTCGGCCCCTCGAACGCCAAGACGATCTGCGACCACCTCGCCGTGCTCCGTCCCGAGGTATGGCTGATGATCGGCCATTGCGGGGGGCTGAGGCCCAGCCAGACGATCGGCGACTACGTCCTCGCCCACGCCTATCTACGCGACGACCATGTCCTCGATTCGACCCTTCCGATCGAGATTCCGATCCCGCCGATCGCCGAGATCCAGCAGGCCCTCTACGACGCCGCGGCGGAGGTGACGGGGGAAGAGCCGAAGGACCTGAAGCGGCGGCTCCGGACCGGGACCGTGGTCACCACCGACGACCGCAACTGGGAGCTCCAGATCCAGTCTTCGGCCTTGCGCTTCAACCAGTCGCGCGCGGTCGCCATCGACATGGAATCGGCCACCGTCGCGGCCCAGGGCTACCGCTTCCGGGTTCCCTACGGCACTTTGCTCTGCGTCTCCGACAAGCCTCTGCACGGCGAGATCAAGCTGCCCGGTCAGGCCAACGCCTTCTACGAGCGGGCGATCAGCCAGCATCTGAGGATCGGGATCGAGACCCTTCGGATCCTCAAGAACCAGGGCGGCAACCTGCATAGCCGAAAGCTCAGAAGCTTCGACGAGCCGCCTTTCCGGTAATCCTCCCCATGCAAAGCATGGGGAGGGGGACCACCCGAAAAGTGGTGGAGGGGTAGCTGGCAGAAGCCTGCGCAATTACCCCTCCACCATGCTTCGAATGGTCCCCCT
>DASVUW010000135.1:0-2701 GCA_036386845.1 Allosphingosinicella sp.
AGAGGATGGCTGCCTTGAGCGCGATCAGGGCCGCCGCCATGCCGATCACGAAGAAGGGACGGTCGGCGATCACCCGCAGATCGAGCATCATCCCGATCGCGACGAAGAACAGGCCGAGAAGGATCGACCGGAACGGGTCCACGTCCGCCTCCAGCTCGTGCCGGTAGGGCGAATCGGCGAGCATGACTCCGGCGATGAAGGCCCCGAGAGCCGTCGAGAGATGGAGCGCTTCCATGACCGCGGCGCTCGCAAGGACGATGAACAGGCCGGCCACGACGAACAATTCGCGCTCGCTGATCCGGCCGACGAGCCTGAAGAGAGGATTGATCAGGAACCGGCCGGCGAGAACGAGGCCGGCGATGGCGGCGAGCGTGTAGAGCCCGAGCTGCCAGCCCGGCGGCGCCAGCGGGTCGGCAGGCGCGCGCGACAGGGCCGCGATGATCGTGATCAACGGGACGATCGAGAGATCCTGGAACAGGAGGATCGAGAAGGCGCGCTCGCCGGCGGGGGTGTTGATCGAGCCGTCGGCCCGAAGGCTCGGAAGCACCTGCGCGGTCGACGATAGGGCCAGCGGGAGGCCGATGGCGAGCGAGGCGGCAAGGCTGAAGCCCGCGGCGAGATAGATGAGGGCGGTGAGTGCGAGCCCGCTCACCACCACCTGGAGCAGGCCGAGCCCGAATATGTCCTGCTTGAGGCGCCACAGCCGGTTGGGATGGAGCTCCAGCCCGACCAGGAAGAGAAGGAGCACGATCCCGAAATCGGCGATGTGGAGCATCTCCTCGGGAGCGCTGATCAGGCCGATTCCGTGCGGACCGACGACCGCCCCGGCGACGAGATAGCCGAGCACGGCGCCGAGGCCGAGGCGTCGGAACAGCATGACGAAGACCAGGGCCGCCCCGAGGATGATGACCCCGTCGCGAAGAAGCAGGGTCGCAGCCTGGGCGCCGGCGCCTCCGCCTTCCATCAGCTCCGTCCCGCCTCCGCCGCGGCTTCGGCGGCGGCTTCGAACGGGAGCAGGATCGAGGCGTGGCGGGCCGGGACCCGCCGGGCTTCCGCGAAGATTTCGAGGCCCGGCCAGTCGCCCGGGCGCTCGCTTCGCCCCACGAGATAGGCGGCAAGCGAGTCGCGCGCTTGCTCCAACTGGGCGCCGGTCCGGCCGACCGCATGGGCGCCCATCAGGGAGGCCGAAGCCTGGCCGAGCGCGCAGGCCTTCACCTCCTGGCCGAGCTCGGAGACCCTCCCCTCACCGTCGAGGGCGACGTCGACGCCGACCCGGCTTCCGCAGACCGGCGAGCTCTTTTCCGCGCTCCCTTGCGGGCGTTCGAGCCGGCCCAGATTGGGGATCGAAGAAGCGAGTCGAAGGATATCGCGGCTGTAGAGGGCGGAGGGCACGGGGGCGCTATAATGCGGGGTTGGGCCAAGCGCCATTCCCCTCCCTGGAAGGGAGGGGTTAGGGGTGGGTCCGCCGAAGGCGGCCGAAACTCGGAAGTCCGTAAAGTCTCGCTTCGCTCGCCTACCCACCCTCGGCCCCTGCCTTCCAGGGAGGGGGGTTATGCTCTGCGCCAGGTGGTCCCCTGCGGACCGTCCTCGAGCAATATCCCCTGCGCCGCGAGATCGGCCCGGATCCGGTCGGCCTCGCCGAAGTCGCGGGCCTTCTTTGCCTCGGTGCGGCGGTCGATCCGGAGCTGGATGTCGGCCGCGCCGAGCGCGAATCCTGCCGCATCCTCCCGCAGGCGAGGGTCGACCCTGTCCGATTCCGTCTCGGCCGCGCCCTGGAACCACTCCACCGGGTCCTGCTGGAGGAGCCCGAGCAGGGCCCCGGCGCGCTTCGTCGCCTCGACGTCGCCGAGCTTCGCCAGCTCGCCGAGCCGGGCCAGAGCGAGCGGCGTGTTGAGATCGTCGCCGAGCGCGGCCTCCACCTCGGCTATGTCGCCCTCCCCGCGCTTCGTCACCGGCGGTATGAGGCTGCGGTACAGCCGGTCGAGGGTCGCCTTCGACTGGGCGATGAGTTGCGGCGACCATTCGAGCGGCTGGCGATAATGGGCGGAAAGAAGGGCCAGGCGGAGGGTCTCGCCTTTGTGGCCTTCTTCGAGCAACTCGCCGACCGTGACGACATTGCCGAGGCTCTTCGACATCTTCTCGCCGCCGGCCATGGAGAGGAAGCCGTTATGGACCCAGTAGCGGGCGAGCGGAGCGCCGCCGTGGGCGCAGCGGCTCTGGGCGAGCTCGTTCTCGTGATGGGGGAAGATGAGGTCGAGGCCGCCGCCATGGATGTCGATGGTCGTGCCCAGATGGCGCTGGATCATCGCGGAGCATTCGATGTGCCAGCCGGGCCGGCCCCGGCCCCACGGGCTGTCCCAGCCGATCACGTCCTGCGCCGAGGGCTTCCAAAGCACGAAGTCCGCCGGATCCTTCTTGTAGGAAGCGATCTCGACCCGGGCTCCGGCGATCATCGCCTCCCGATCGCGGCGGCCGAGCGCGCCGTAGGCCGGGTCGCCGGGTACGTGGAAGAGGACGTGGCCGTCCGCCTCGTAGGCGTGGCCGGTCTCGATCAGCCGGGCGATCATCGCCACCATCTCGCCGATCGACTCGGTGGCCTTCGGAGCGAGGTCGGGCGGCCTCACTCCGAGGGCGCCCATGTCGGCAAGGTAGAAATCCTCGTAACGGCGGGTCACCACGGCGGGATCGACCCCTTCGGCGC
>DASVUW010000136.1:0-2913 GCA_036386845.1 Allosphingosinicella sp.
GCTTCGCCTCCGCGCCCACTAAGGGCCTCGCGCGTATCAAGAAGATGATCCGCGAGAGCTGGGGGCACACGCTCGACGAGGAGCTCGACCTCCAGCGCGACGCGATGCGCGAGCTCGGCTGCTCGAACGACTATCGCGAAGGCGTCGCCGCCTTCATGGAGAAACGGAAGCCCAATTTCACGGGAACGTGACAGCGTCATTGCGAGGAGCGAAGCGACGCGGCAATCCAGCGCGGCACCTGCGACGGACGGGAGACTGGATTGCTTCGCTCCGCTCGCAATGACGGACTAAAGGACCAGACATGAAAACTCTGAAGCTCCTCAACTACGCCCAGGACGGCTGGTACGGCGCGACAAGCGGCCTTGCCCCCGTCGAAAGCGCCGTCAGCGGGGAGGTGGTCGCCGAGACGGGCAGCACCGGCCTCGATTTCGCGGCGATGCTCGATCATGCCCGAAAGGTCGGAGGCCCGGCGCTTCGCCGCCTCACCTTCCATGAGCGCGCCCATATGCTGAAGGCGCTGGCCAACGCGATCATGGCGCGCAAGGAAGAGCTGTACGAGCTCAACTACGAAACCGGCGCCACCCGGACCGACGGCTGGATCGACATCGAAGGCGGCGCCGGGACGCTCTTCTCCTTCTCCTCGAAGGGCCGGCGCGAGCTGCCCAACGGGCGGATCCTGATCGACGGCGCGGTCGAGCCCCTGTCCAAGGGCGGCACCTTCGTCGGCCAGCACGTCTACACCTCGCTGCAGGGCGTCGCCGTCCACATCAACGCCTTCAACTTCCCGGTCTGGGGGATGCTCGAGAAGCTGGGCCCAACCCTGCTCGCCGGGGTCCCCGCAATCGTGAAGCCCGCCTCCGCGACCGGCTATCTCGCCGAGGCCGCGTTCCGGATCATGATCGAGGCGGACGTGCTCCCGCCGGGCGCGCTCCAGCTGGTGATGGGCGGGGTCGGCGACCTGTTCGACCATCTGACCCTCCAGGACGTGGTCAGCTTCACCGGCTCGGCCCAGACCGCGATGAAGCTCCAGACCCATCCGGTCATCGCCCGCGAGAGCGTCCGCTTCATCGCCGAGCGCGACAGCCTCAACGCCTCCGTCCTCGGCCCCGACGCCGGCCCGGGGACCCCGGAGTTCGACCTCTTCGTGAAGGAAATCGCTCGCGAGATGACGGTTAAGGCGGGCCAGAAATGCACGGCCATCCGCCGCGCCATGGCGCCTGCCGAGCATCTCGACTCCGTCCAAGAGGCCCTGATCCAACGGCTCGGCAAGGCCAGGATCGGCGATCCCCGCGAGGAAGGCGTGACCATGGGCGCGCTTGCCAGCCGAGCCCAGCTAAGGTCGGTCCGCGAGGCGGTGGCCGAGCTTGCCAGATCGGCCCGGATCGTCTCGGGCGATCCGGAGCGCTCGCCGGTCGAAGGCAACGGGTCCTTCATCTCTCCGATCCTGCTCCGCTCCGACGACCCCTGGGGGTCGGACGCCGTTCACGATGTCGAGGCCTTCGGGCCCGTCTCGACGATCATGCCCTATCGCGATCTCGACGACGCCGTCGCCCTCGCCAACCGGGGCATGGGAAGCCTCGCTCTGTCGCTCTTCACCTTCGACCCGCAGGTCGCGGAGGAGTTCGTGCTCGGAGCCGGCGCCTATCACGGCCGGATGGTCATCCTCGACCGCACATCGGCGAAGGAATCGACCGGTCACGGCTCCCCCCTCCCCGTCCTCGTCCATGGCGGTCCCGGCCGGGCCGGCGGCGGCGAGGAGATGGGCGGCGTCCGCGGGGTCGCCCATTATATGCAGCGTACCGCGCTTCAGGGCTCGCCTGCCGTGCTGTCGAGCGTCGTCAAGCAGTGGCTCCCCGGCGCGCCCAAGGCCGCCGGCGAGCAGCACCCGTTCCGCAAGCGAATCTCGGAGCTGGGGGTCGGCGACACCCTCAAGACCGCGAGCCGGACCGTCAGCCTCGACGACATCGAGCATTTCGCCGCCTTTACCGGCGACAATTTCTACGCGCACATGGACGAGGAGGCGGCCAAGGCGAACCCGATCTTCGACGGTCGGGTCGCCCACGGATACCTCATCCTGAGCTTCGCGGCCGGGCTGTTCGTCGACCCCGATCCGGGGCCCGTCCTCGCCAATACCGGTCTGGAGAGCCTTCGCTTCCAGACCCCGCTCTACCCGGGCGATTCGATGCGGGTCGAGCTGACCGTCAAATCGAAGAGCGTCCGCAACGAGGAGATGGGCGAAGTGCGCTGGGCCGTCTATGTCTTCAACCAGAAGGACGAGGTGGTCGCCTCCTACGACCTCCTCACCATGAACACGCCATGATGAACAGAACCGTCCCGCTGCTCCTCTTCGCCCTCGCCTCGTGCGGAGCGTCCGCGACCGCCGAGCCTCCGGTCGACGGCTATCGGATCGTGAAGGAATATCCGCACGATCCGGCCGCCTTCACCCAGGGCCTGCTCTATCTCGACGGCAAGCTCTACGAGAGCACCGGGCTCAACCGCCAGTCGACGGTGCGCGAGGTCCGCCTCGAGGACGGCAAGGTGCTCCGCTCCGTCTCCATCCCGCCGCAATATTTCGGCGAGGGCCTGGTGAATTGGGGCCCCGATCTGCTCAGCCTGACCTGGACGGACGGCGTCGGCTTCCGCTGGAACCGGGCCGATTTCAAGCCGAAGGGCAGCTTCCGCTATTCCGGCGAGGGCTGGGGCCTCACCCAGGACGGAAGGCACATCATCCTCAGCGACGGCACGAGCAACCTGCGCTTCTTCGACCCGGCGACGATGAAGGAGAAGAAGCGCCTCGCAATCACCTTCAAGGGCCAGCCCGTCGACCGACTTAACGAGCTCGAATGGGTGAAAGGGGAGATCTTCGCGAACATCTGGATGGGCCGCCGGATCGCCCGGATCGATCCGACGAGC
>DASVUW010000137.1:0-10064 GCA_036386845.1 Allosphingosinicella sp.
CGGTGTGGCCGGGGCCGCTGATGCAGCCGGCCCGCTTGTCGTTGAAGCTGTGCAGGATCGGGTTTTCAGGCGCGTCCTTGCAGGGCCCGAGCGGGCCCGCGCAGTTCGCGTAGCCGGTCGCGTAGCGCGACAGCCGCTCCTTCGGATCCCAGCCGTAATAAGCGGCGGAATAGAAGAGCTGGTGGCCGGAGGGCGAGCGGACCATGGTCGGCGCTTCGACCAGCTTCCATTCCCATTTCCGGTCGTCCTCGACCAGGGCGACGGGCGCACCGACGACGGTCAGCCCGTCGCCGGAGAGCCGCTGCCCCCAGATCACCGTCTTCTTGCCGACCCGGTTTCCGTCGCTCTTGTAATAGAGGTAGAGCTTGCCGTCCTTGTCCCGGAACGGGTTGGCGTCGATCGTTCCGCCCAGGTCGTACTGGCAGACCATGGGTTCGGCGGAGCGGTCCTTGAACGGCCCCTGGGGGTTGTCCGCCGCGGCGACTCCGAGGCACTGGACGTTCCGCTTGCCGTGGGCGGCGGTGTAATAGAGCAGCCACTTGCCGCCGATCTTCATGACCTCGGGCGCCCAGGTGAATCCTTCCTTCACCCAGGGCGCGAGCTCGGGCATTCCGTCGCGGCGGTTCCCGTCGGGGCCGCTCACCCAGGTCCAGCGGACGAGGTCGCGCGAGGTCAGCATCGGCAGGTTGATCCCGGCGTTGGTCGCATAAGCGATGAATTCGCCCTGATGCTCGACGATGTGCGGATCGGGGAAATTGTCCCTGAACACCGGTACGAAGCTCGGCTCCGCGGCCGGCGACGCCGTCGCCGCCGCGGCGAGCAGCAGGCCGGTCAGGTATCGCGGGACGGAGTGACGGACTGGCATCGCGAACAATCCTCTCGATGCGATTGAATCGGGCTCGCTTGTAGCACGGCGGGGGGCGGGGCCAACCATGGGTTTGTCGGGTCGGGCGGGCTCTAGCCCGCGCGCTCGGCGTCCTCGATCATCGCCATCACCTCGGCGATGATCGCCGCCATCGCGCTGCGTGCCCCGGCGGCATCGCCGGCCTCGATGGCTGCAAGCACCATATAGTGGGCGGGCAGGCTCGCGGTCCGTCCCTTGAACCGGTTGGTGAATCGGATCGAGGTTCGAAGCGCGGTCGCCACCACGTCGCGGAATTGCATGTAGAAGGGGTTGGCCGAGCCGTTCAGCACCGCGATATGGAAGGCGATATCCGCTTCGAGCGTGTCTTCCCCGGTCGATTCCGCCGCCTCCATATGCTCGTAGCCGGCGCGGATCTGTGCGATCGCGGCTCGATCGGCTTCCCGCGCGGCGAGCGCGGCGGCTTCCGGCTCGATCGCGATCCTGAGCTCGCTGAACTGGCGCAGGAGCTCGAGCGAAAATTTGCGCTCGAGCAGCCACCGAAGCACATCGGTGTCGAACAGGTTCCAGCAGGATGAAGGCTGGACGGTGGTCCCTTTGCGCGGCCGGGCCGTCAGCAGCCCCTTCGCGGTGAGCATCTTGACCGCCTCGCGGGTGACCGAGCGGCTTACCGAATGCTGGACGGCCAGCTCGGCCTCGGTGGGGAAACGCTGGTCCTGGTAGACGCCGGTGACGATCGCCCGGCCGAGCGCCTCGAGCATTCCGAAGGTAAGATTGCGGCCGTCCGCATCGGCTCGTCCGTCCGGCTCCACTCAAATATCTCCCTGTGCTTCCTGCCGAAGCTCGCCGTTGATCCTATAATTTCGCTCGGGCGGCAACTCCGCCGCAGGCCCTCCGCGTCGCCCCAGCGAAGGCTGGGGCCCCAGCGAGTTATGAACGCGGAGCCTTTCACCCGCCGGGGCCCCGGCCTGCGCTAGCGCGACGTTAGACGAACGGCTCGACGATCTCGCGCCGGCCGACGAGGAAGGCGTCGGCGACGATGCGGAGCGGCTCCCGGTCGACGTCGCTCTCTCCAGCATCCACCAACTCGGCGAATCGGGCGTAGAGTGAAGGATATTCGCCTCCGTCCGAGACCTGGTGCGCCTCCCCGTTCACCGTCATCCGGCCCCCCCCGTCGAGCAGCTCGATCGTCGTCCCGCCTTCCGTTTCGACCCGGATCGTCCAGCGTTCGCCCTCGGTGTAGCGCCAGTCCAGGTCGGCGCCGAACTGCCCTGCCTCGCCTTCGAAGGCGATCCGGGCCGCAATCGGGGTCTGCCTGTTTTCCGGGAAAGACAGGACCGCCTCCCGCACGAACAGGCGCGACGGCAGGATCCGGGTGGCGATGGAGAGCGCGTTGATTCCGGGATCGAAAACCCCGAAGCCGCCCGGCGCCCAGATCCATTCCTGCCCGGGATGCCATTTGCGCACGTCTTCATGCCAGTGGATCTGGAAAGACCGCACGTTCGCTCCGGCGAGGGCTGCCCGGGCGGCTGCGACCGCCGCGGCGTGCTGCGAATGCCAGGCGGTGAAGAGCGTCCGGCCCGATTCGCGGCCGAGCCTCTCGATCTCCTCGATCTCGCCGAGCGTGGCCGCCGGCGGCTTCTCGAGAAGGACGTGCAGGCCCGCGGCAAAGGCTGCCCGGGCGATGGCGAGGCGCACGGTCGGCGGAGTGCAGATGGCGACCGCGTCGATCTCGCCCGCCATGGCGTCCAGCAAGGCCTCATGGCTCACGAAGACAGGAACGCCCTCGTCGGCCGGAGCGCGCGGGCTCACCACTGCGGCAAGCTCGAAGCTCGGATCGGCGGCGATCGCAGGAACGTGCTGGTCTCTGGCGATCTTGCCGTAGCCGATGATGGCGATTCGGATCGTCATTGGGCCTCCTGAATGGCGTCGGGCGCCTGATGGACGGATGGCCGCGCGAGGCAAAGCCCAAAAGGTGCCGAGCTTCGACGGATAGGTTATGAAGCGCCTTCGGGAGGAATCAGAAATGGCCGATCAATCCGCCGCCAGGCTTGTCGCCGACGAAAGCGAGGCCCGCCGGATCTTCGAGCTCCAGCACCGGGCTTCGAGGCAGGGGCCGGCCGCGAGCCTCGAACTTCGGCGGGATCGGCTCGAGCGCCTGCGCTCGCTGGTCGCCGGCAACGAAGCCGCGCTCGCCGAGAGCATCTCGAACGACTTCGGAGTGCGATCGCGCACCGAGACCGAGCTGCTCGAGATCGTCCCGACCCTGAATGCGATCCGTCACGCCCGGAAGAACGTCGCGCGCTGGATGCGTCCCGAGCGGCGGAGGGTCGACCCCCTGTTCCAGCCGGCCAGCGCCCGAGTCCGGCATGAGCCGCTGGGCGTGATCGGGATCATCTCGCCGTGGAATTACCCGCTCCAGCTCGCGCTCTCGCCGCTGGTCGACACGCTCGCCGCGGGCAACCGGGCGATGGTGAAGCCCTCCGAGCTCACGCCTTCCTTTTCCGAATTGCTTCGGCGGCTGGTCGCCGAGCGGTTCGACGAGGCCGAAGTGGCGGTCATCACCGGCGGCGTGGAGGTGGGGCAGGCCTTCGCCTCGCTTCCGTTCGACCATCTGCTGTTCACCGGCTCGACCGAGGTCGGCCGCAAGGTCTACCAGGCGGCGGCCGCCAATCTGGTGCCGGTGACCCTGGAGCTGGGCGGCAAGTCGCCGACGATCGTCTGCCCTGACTACGACCTCGCCAAGGCGGCCCGGAGCATTGCCTTCGGCAAGTTCGTCAATGCCGGCCAGACCTGCATCGCGCCCGATTACGTGCTCGTGCCGGACGGGAAGGAGCGCGCCTTCGCCGACGCCTTGATGGCGCAGGTGCGCCGCTCCTATCCGTCCATCGCGGGCAACGACGATTATTCCGGGCTGATCAGCGAGCGGCACCGGCAGCGCCTGGCGGGGGCGATCGAGGCGGCGCGGCAAGCGGGCGCCACGGTGCTTTGCCACGAGGACGAGGGCGCCCGGGCGGAAGGGAAGATCGGGCCGACGATCCTCCTCGGTGCGCCGGACTCGAGCCTGTTCCTGACCGAGGAGATTTTCGGTCCGGTTCTACCAGTTCTTCCCTATCGCGATCTCGACGAGGCGATCGCCTTCGTCGCGGCCGGGGAGAGGCCGCTGGCGCTCTATTGCTTCAGCAATGATCGCCGGATTCAGCAGCGTGTGCTCGACGGAGCGATCTCGGGCGGTGTCACCGTCAACGGCACATTGATGCACGTCGCCCAGGAGAATCTCCCCTTCGGCGGAGTCGGCGCGAGCGGGATCGGCGCCTATCACGGCCATGAAGGCTTCAAGCGCTTCAGCCACGCGCGGGCGGTGCACCGGGTCGGCTTCATCAACGTCTTCGAACGGCTCGGGCCGCCGTGGGGCAAGATGGCGAAGGAATTGGGGCGGAGGCTGGCGAAGAGGCGCTAATCTGCCTCCCCATCGCCAGATGGGGAGGGGGACCACCCGAAGGGTGGTGGAGGGGTAGCTGCCGAGGAATCAGCGAGTCTGAGCGAACCTCTACTTCAGGCGCCTTCTACCCCTCCACCATGCTGCGCATGGTCCCCCTCCCCACGGCTTCGCCGCTGGGAGGCAAATTATGCGGCGGCCGCCATCGGCTTCCCCAGGATCATGTCGCTCGCTTTCTCGGCGATCATGATCGTCGGAGCATTCGTGTTGCCCGAAACCAGGCGCGGCATCACGGATGCGTCGACCACCCGCAAACCTTCCAGTCCATGCACCTTCAGCTGCGGGTCGACCACCGCCTGGGGCCCGTGGCCCATCGCGCAAGTCCCGACCGGATGGTAGATGGTCGTTCCCCAGGTTCGGGCGTGCTCTAGAAGCTGCTCGTCGGTCACCGCCTCCGGTCCGGGCATCAGCTCGCGTTCGATAAACCGGGCCAAAGCCGGCTCCCCGGCGATGCGGCGGCCCCAGCGAAGGCCGGCGACGATCACTTCCTGGTCGAGGCGGTCGGAAAGGTAGTTGGGCTGGATCGCCGGATAGGCCGATGGGTCGGCAGACTTGATCCGGATCGTTCCGCGCGATTCAGGGCGAAGCTGGCAGGGCGCGATGGTGAGGCCCGGCTCCTTCTCGAGCTCCATCTTCTGAGCGTTGGCGAGCTTTTCCGGATCCATCGTGGCCGGGAGGATGTGGAACTGGATGTCGGGCGCCGCGAGGCCCTCGCGCGACTTGCAGAAGACGGCGACATGGGCGGCCGAGAGGGTCAGCAGGCCCTTCTTCCCGAACATGTATTTGAGCGTTTCCCTCAGGAAGCGGGTGCCCCGGACGAGCTCATTCACCGAGACGATCCCTTTCTTCAGCCGGAAGGTCTCGCCGGTGACGAAATGGTCCTGCAGATTCTCGCCGACCCCGGCCAGGTCGGCCACGACTTCAATGCCGTGCTGGCGCAGCAGGGCGGCGGGGCCGATACCGGAAAGCTGGAGCAACTGAGGCGAGTTGACCGCCCCGCCCGCCAGGATCACTTCGGCGCTCGCCCGGGCCACCCGGGTCACGCCGTTCTGGACGAATTCGACCCCCACGGCACGTCTGCCTTCGAACAGGACGCGATGGGCGAGGGCCCTTGTCTCGACCTGGAGATTGGGGCGCTCCATCGCAGGATGGAGATAGGCGACCGCGGCCGAGCAGCGCTTCCCGTCCTTGATCGTCACCTGGTACCACCCGACCCCCTCCTGCTCGGCGCCGTTCGGGTCGCGGTGCGGCAGCCCCAGTGCTTCGCAGGCCTCGATCACTGCTTCCGAAACCTCGTGCCCGGTGGTGGGATCGGAGACGTTGAGCGGCCCGCCGACGCCATGGATATCGCAGGCGCCCCGCTCCTGGTGCTGCGAGCGGCGGAAATAAGGGAGGACGTCATCCCAGGCCCAGCCCTCGCAGCCGAGCTGCCGCCAGCCGTCATAATCGGCGCGCTGGCCCCTGATGTAGAGCATCGCGTTGATCGACGAGGAGCCGCCCAGCACCTTGCCGCGCGGCCAGACATGGCTGCGGCCGTTCGTCCCCGGGTCGGGCTCGGTCGTGAACAGCCAGTTGACCTTGGGGTCCTTCAGGGTCGCTGCATAGCCGACGGGCACGTGGATCATCACATTGGAGAGGAATTGGGACGGCTCCTTCATGGGCCGGTCGTCGCCGCCGGCCTCAAGCAGGATCACGCGGGTGCGGCCGTCCTCGGTCAGGCGGTTGGCGAGGACGCAACCGGCCGAGCCGGCGCCGACGATAATGTAATCAGCCTGCAGCGCGTCGGGCATCGGGTTCCTCCTGCCGGGCAGCGGCTCGGCGAACGAAGGCGGCGGTGCGCTCCGGCTGGGTGAAGGGAAGCATGTGGCCGCCCTCGACCAGCTCGATCTCCGCGCCCGGTATCTCGCCCGCGGTGCGCTCGCCGTGGAGCTGTGCGTTCAGCAGATTGTCCGCGCGGGGGTAGAGGATGCTGACCGGGATGGAGAGGGTCGAATAGCGTTCGACCAGACCCTCCATCTCGCCTTCGAGATCCACCAGATCGGCCGAGGAGGCGTAGAAATTGTTCGGCCTCATCGCGAGTAGGCCTCCGCCTTCGGTGGGGAAGTCCGAAGGCACGGGCTCGGGGGCGAATACCTCTCTCAGCGATTTCTCGGCCGTCGCCATCCCCAGCGGCGTGGCGATGGTCCAGGCGATCGTCTTTCGGACCGCGGGCGACCGGATGACGAGCCCCTTGAAGACCTCCGGCACGTCCTTGATGTCCTGGACCTGGGTGAGCGGGGCGACGAGGGCGAGCCCGCCGACCATGTCGGGATGGTTGAGGGCGATCGACAAAGCGAGCGCCCCGCCGAGCGAATGTCCGACGATCAGCGGCCGGTCGAGCTTCAGGATCCGGATCAGCTCGGCGATCGTCTCGGCCTGGACCCGGAGCCGCGCCGAGGTGCCGGAGGCGCGTGGAGAATAGCCGGAGCCCGGACGATCGATCCGAACCACCCGGTAATCGCGGGCGAGGTCCTCGACCAGCGGCCGGGCAAAGTTGCGAAGCTGGCCGCCGAGGCCGTGGATCATGACGACGGCCGGGCCGGAGCCTTCGTCCGTATAATGGATCGACTCGCCGTTCACCTCGATAAGGTCGCCGTCGCGCGGCACCGCTTTCTCGATCTTGCGGGCTGTGGCGCCGCTGTACGCGGCGAGGCCGCCGCCGAGCAGGCCGAGGCCGCCGGCGCCGGCGAGAAGGAACGGGATCATTTGAGGGCCCTCCCAAGAAGCTTCCAATAGGATACCGGCGCCATCCGTTCGACGGCCGCCATGAAGCGCGCGTCGTTGCCGACGATGATCCGCGGGCGGCCCTTCTCGACGCCCGAGACGATGATCTCGCCGGCCTTGACGGGCGGCATTCGAAGGAACTTCTCGAAATTCTTCTTCTGAGCCTCGAGGTCGATGTCGTTGATTCCGCGCGGCGGCCGGGCGTTCCTGGCGATCGAGGTTGCGACCCCGCCGGGATGGACGACGGTCACTCCGATCTTCGCGCCTTCCGCCTCGAGCTCCCGGCGAAGCGATTCGGAAAAGGCGCGGACGGCGAACTTGCTCGCCGAATAGGCGGTCTGGCCGGGCGGGGCGATGATCCCGAAGATGCTCGAGACGTTGACGATCCGGGCCTGGCCGCTGGAGCGGAGCAGCGGCAGGAAGGCCCGGGTCATCCGCACCACGCCGAAGAAATTTATCTCCATGAGCCAGTCGAAATCCTCCTCCGCGACCTGCTCGAAGGTGCCGCCGATCGCGACTCCGGCATTGTTGAAGAGAAGGTCGGCCCGGCCGTGCGCGGCCAGGACGGCTTCGGGAAGGGCGGCGACGGCCTCGCGGCTGGCGACGTCGAGCCGGTGGCGGCTGATCTTCACGCCATGGGCGCCGGCGAGAGCGGCCGTCTCGGCAAGGCCCTGTTCGTTCAGGTCGGCCAAAGCGAGGTTGCAGCCGCGGCGGGCCAGAGCCTGCGCCGTGCCGCGGCCGATGCCGCTTGCCGCGCCGGTGATGACCGCGGTGCGCCCCTCGACCTTCATGCGGCTTCCCTGGCGCGTTCAGCCTGCCGCGAGGCCGGCTCACCGCGGGGCAGGAAGCGGATCACCCCGTCCTCGACCGAGGCGAATTTGAGGCTGAACATGTCGAGCGCGTAATTCTGGTAGAGCTTCCACGGCTTTTTCGAGCCCTGCTTGGGAAGCACGTCGCGGGCCCGCTGAACGTAGCCCGAGGTGAAGTCGAGGAAGGGGACCTCCTCGATCCCGGGCTCGCGGACGGGGAGGGCGATCTCGCTTCCCGTCTTCTTCAGATGGTTGAGGAGCCGGCACAGATAGCCTCCGGTGAGATCCGCTTTCAGGGTCCAGGAAGCGTTGGTGTAGCCGAAGGAGTAGGACAGGTTGGGCATGTCGCTGAACATCATGCCTCTGTAGCTCAGGGTCTTCGACAGGTCGCGTGCCTCGCCGTCCACCGTGAAGGCGATGTCGCTCGCCAGCTGGAGCTTGAGGCCGGTGGCGGTGACGACGACGTCCGCCGCCAGCTCCTCGCCGGTCTTCAGCCTGATCCCGCTCGCCGTGAAGCTGTCGATCTCACCGGTGACGATCGAGGCGCCGCCGTTCGAGATCGCTTCGAACATGTCGGCGTCGGGGACGAGGCACAGCCTCTGGTCCCAGGGATTGTAGCGCGGCGTGAAATGGGTGGAGACGTCATAGCCTTCGGGAAGCAGCTTGGTCACTTCCTCGAGCAGCTTCTCCTTCACCTTCGCCGGCCTTTTGCGCGCGAGCTTGAAGAAGGCCATCTGCAGCAGCACGTTCTTCCAGCGGACGATCCCGTAGGCGAGCTTCGAGGGCAGGGCCCTGCGGAGCGCATTGGCGATCCTGTCCTCGGAGGGGCGGGAGACCATGTAGGTCGGCGAGCGCTGCAGCATCACGACGTGGGCCGCCGTCTTCGCCATTTCCGGGACGATGGTGACCGCGGTCGCGCCGCTGCCGATAACCACCACCCTCTTTCCGGAATAATCCAGGTCCTCGGGCCAGAATTGCGGGTGGACGATGGCGCCCCGGAAGCTCTCCTTCCCGGCGAAGGCGGGGTCGTAGACCTCATGATAATTGTAATAGCCGCTGCACATGTGCAGCCAGTTGCAGCTGAAGCGGATCCGCTCGCCCGTGTCGGTCCGCTCCGCCTCTACCGTCCAGCGGGCGTCTCCCGACGACCACTCGGCCTTCTTCACATGATGGCGGAAGCGGATGTGGTCCCGAATCCCGTAACGGTCGGCGGTGTCATTGACGTAGCGAAGGATGGACGGGCCGTCGGCGATCGCCTTGGCTTCCTCCCAGGGGCGGAAGGAATAGCCGAGCGTGTACATGTCGCTGTCCGAGCGGATCCCGGGATAGCGGAACAGGTCCCAGGTGCCGCCGATCGCCTCTCGCCCCTCGAGAATCACGTAGGTGTGGCCCGGGCTGCCCTCCTGAAGATGGTAGGCGGCGCCGATGCCGGAAAGGCCGGCGCCGACGAACAGGACGTCGAAATGCTCGATGGCGTTCGCCGCGGCCGGCCCGGCCGACGGGGCGATCCCGTTCTGCAACATCGCTCCCCCGTACCTCCCGCTTCGACGCCTGCGCTTGACACCAATAGGGTGCAAGGGGATTGTGCGACAAGAAGCATAAAGTTGCCGAACGAAACCGGCACTGGGGGAGGACATCATAATGAACAGGAACGTGATTCTCGCGCTCGGCGCGTCCGTGCTCGCTATGACCGTGGCGGCGCCTGCCTCGGGGCAGACCATTCCCGAGCCGGGCGGCGCGGCGCAGACCGGCGACATCACCACCGGCGCCGGTGCCGGCGAGGCCGGCGATGCTCCCAGCGGAACCACCGACAGCGCCGAAAGCGGACAGGACGCCGACATCATCGTCACCGCCCAGCGCCGCGCGGAATCGCTTCAGAACGTTCCGATCGCGGTTTCGGCTTTCTCGGGCGAGGCGCTCGAGCGTCAGCAGATCGAGAATGCGAGCGACCTGCAGCAGAGCCTGCCCAACGTCACCTTCACCAAGACCAACTTCACCTCGTCGAGCTTCACGATCCGCGGCATCGGCGACCTGTGCACCGGCTTCTCCTGCGATTCGGCGACCGGAATCCACGTCAACGACATGCCGCTCACCTCGACCCGATTGTTCGAGACCGAATATTTCGACCTCG
>DASVUW010000138.1:0-10171 GCA_036386845.1 Allosphingosinicella sp.
AGAAGATCAACCAATATACGCGCTACGGCACCGTCTTTCTGTGCGCGATCCAGGGCTATTTCATTGCGGTCGGGCTGGAAGGCTGGGGCGCGCGCGAAGGCGCCTCGGCGGTGATCGATCCGGGCATGATGTTCCGCATCACCACAGTGATCAGCCTGGTCGGCGGCACCATGTTCCTGATGTGGTTGGGTGAGCAGATCACCAGCCGCGGCATCGGCAACGGAATCTCGCTGATCATCATGGCCGGGATCGTGGCGCAATTGCCCACCACGCTCGCCCAGGTGTTCGAGAGCGGCCGCACCGGAACGCTCTCGCCGCTGGTCATCATCGGCGTCGTCGCGGCGGCCGCGATCCTGATCCTGTTCATCTGCTTCATGGAGCGCGCGCAGCGGCGGGTGCTGATCCAATATCCCAAGCGCCAGACGGCCCGCGGCCAGATGCAGGCGGAAAAGTCGCATCTGCCGCTGAAGATCAACACGTCGGGCGTCATCCCGCCGATCTTCGCCTCGTCGCTGCTGCTGATGCCGCTCACCATCGCCCAGTTCGCCGGCAACCGCGACACCGGCGAGAGCATGTGGGGCGACGTCCTGATCAGCGTCACCACCGCCCTCCAGCACGGTGCCCCGCTCTACATGGCGCTCTACGCCGCCGGGATCATCTTCTTCTGCTTCTTCTACACGGCGGTGGTGTTCAACCCGGAGGAGACGGCCGAGAATTTGAAGCGCTACGGCGGGTTCATCCCCGGGATCCGGCCGGGCAAGCGGACCGAGGAATATCTCGATTATGTCCTCACCCGGATCACGGTGATCGGCGCCGCGTACCTGACGATCATCTGCCTCGTCCCGGAATTCTTCATCGCGCGCGCCGGCATCCCCTTCTACCTGGGCGGCACCTCCCTGCTCATCGTGGTCAACGTGACGATGGACACGGTGACCCAGATCCAGAGCCATCTCATCGCGCACCAATATGGCGACCTCATCAAGAAGGCGAAGCTGAAGGGCGGACGCGCAAGGTGAACATCATCCTCCTCGGGCCCCCGGGCGCGGGGAAGGGCACTCAGGCCGGCCGCCTGATCGCCGAGCGCGGCCTCGTCCAGCTCTCCACGGGAGACATGCTGCGCGAAGCGATCAAGGCGAAAAGCCCGATCGGCCTTCGGGCCAAGGCGATCATGGAGGCGGGCGAACTCGTCCCCGACGAGGTGGTGAACGAGCTGATCGCCAACCGGCTCGACCAGCCGGAACGCTATTCGGGCTCGGGCTTCATCTTCGACGGCTATCCGCGAACAGAGGCCCAGGCGGTCTCGCTCGACGCGCTGCTCGGCGAGCGCGGGATGAAGCTCGACCATGTCATCGAGCTCCTCGTCGACGCCGACGCCCTCGTCGACCGGATCACCGGGCGCTTCTCCTGCGCCAAGTGCGGCGAAGGGTATCATGATCGCTACAAATCGCCGAAGATCGCCACTCTTTGCGACATTTGCGGCTCGGATGAGTTCAAACGGCGTCCCGACGACAATGAGGAGACGGTGAGGACCCGCCTCGCCGAATATCGCGCCAAGACCGCGCCGATCCTGCCTTATTACGATGCCCGCGGCCTCGTCCGCCGCGTCGACGGGATGGCCGACATCAAGCAGGTCGAGCAGGCGATCGAGGCGATCCTCGACGGCGCCGTGCCTCCCCATGCGCAGCATGGGGAGGGGGACCACCCATAGGGTGGTGGAGGGGTAACTGCCCTGCGGTAGCGGTTCCCGCGAGAACCTGCCAAGTCCGAGCCTTCTACCCCTCCACCATGCTCCGCATGGTCCCCCTCCCCATCTTGCGATGGGGAGGCAAGTAGCGCACCGTCCGATCGGCAGTTTCGATCAACGGAGCGCCGAATTGGGGGGAGCGCCATGAACCGACGCGACGGCGAGCACGTCGACCTCGAAGGCTTCATGGAGGGCGTCAGGCGCCGCAACCCGTACCAGCCCGAATTCGTCCAGGCCGTCGAGGAAGTCGCCCGCGACATTTTCGAGTTCACGGCCGGCAAGCCCGAATATCACGAGGCCCAGATATTGCGCCGGATGGCGGAGCCCGACCGGGTCGTGTCCTTCCGGGTCTGCTGGGAGGACGACAAGAACAACATCCGGGTCCAGCGCGGCTACCGGGTCCAGAACAACAATGCGATCGGCCCCTACAAAGGCGGGATCCGATTCCACCCGTCGGTCAACGAATCGATCCTGAAGTTCCTCGCCTTCGAGCAGACGTTCAAGAACGCCCTGACCGGCCTTCCCATGGGCGGAGCCAAGGGCGGCGCGAACTTCAATCCCAAGGGCAAGAGCGTCAACGAGATCATGCGCTTCTGCCAAAGCTTCATGACCGAGCTCTATCGCCACATCGGCGCCAACGTCGACGTTCCGGCCGGCGACATCGGGGTGGGCGCTCGCGAGATCGGCTACATGTTCGGCCAGTACAAACGGATCACCAACAGCTGGGAAGGGGTGCTGACCGGCAAGGGCCTCGAATATGGCGGGTCGCTGATCCGGACCGAGGCGACCGGCTACGGCACCGTCTACTTCCTGGCGAACATGCTCGGGACTCGCGGCGAGGACCTGGCCGGTAAGCGGGTCGTCATCTCGGGCTCGGGCAACGTCGCGACCCATGCGGCCGAGAAGGTCGTTCAGCTCGGCGGCAAGGTTCTCACCCTTTCCGACAGCGAGGGCTTCGTCCACGATCCGGACGGAATCACCCGGGAGAAGATCGACTGGGTCAAGGCGCACAAGACCAGGCGCCGCGGCCGGATCTCGGAATATGCCGAGGAATATAAGGGCGCCACCTTCCACTCCGGCGGACGGCCCTGGGCGGTGGAATGCGACGTGGCCTTGCCCTGCGCGACCCAGAACGAGCTTCTCGGCGACGACGCCCGAACCCTGGTGAGGAACGGCTGCATCGCCGTTTCCGAAGGCGCCAACATGCCGACCGACCTCGCCGGAGTCCACGTCTTCAAGGAAGCCGGGATCCTCTACGCGCCGGGCAAGGCGGCCAATGCCGGCGGAGTTGCAGTCTCCGGCCTGGAGATGAGCCAGAACAGCGCCCGGCTGAGCTGGAAGGAGGAGGAATTGCAGCGCCTCCTCAAGGACATCATTAACGGAATCCACGACCGCTGCATCGAATATGGCCGGCTCCCCGACGGCCGGATCGACTATGTGAAGGGCGCCAACATCGCCGGCTTCAAGAAGGTCGCGGACGCGATGCTGGCCTTCGGGGTGGTCTAGTCCGCGTCGCCCCAGCGAAGGCTGGGGCCCCGGGGGGTGAAAGGCTCGGCGTTCTTCACCCGCCGGGGTCCCAGCCTTCGCTGGGACGACGTTTACTTCTTCCCGAGCACGCCCATCGCGCCCGTGACCATCGCCTCGATGCCCGTCGCGATCACCGTCTCGGCCTCGGGCGCCCAGAAGGGGCTGTGGAGCGAGGGGAGCTTCGAGGTGTCGCCGCCGGCGGCGTCCCATTTCGCCTTGGGCACTCCCCCGACCCAGAAGATCAGGCTCTCGATATTCTTGTCGGCAAGGTGATAGCGGCCGAAATCCTCGCCGACCATCGGGGGAGGAACGACCCGCACCCGCTCGGCGCCGAAGCGCTGGCGGAACAGGGCGGCGGTATCGGCGCTCAGCTTGTCGGTGTTGATCGCCGCCGGAGTGAACTCGCCCTCCCGGATCGTCACCACAGGCATCTTGTCCTCGGGCATCCCGGCGGCGATCGCCTCGCCCCGCGCGATGCGCCGGATCCCGTCGAGCAGGGCCTGCCGGGTCTTCTGGCTGTAGCTCCGGACGGTCAGCAGAAGGGTCGCCTGGTCGGAGATGATGTTGTGCTTGGTGCCCGACTGGAAGCTGCCCACCGTCACCACGGCGGCGTCCTGGGGATCGAGCTCGCGGCTGACCAGGGTCTGGAGAGTGCCGACGATCCGGCTTGCCAGGACGATCGGGTCGCGCGTGTTCTGCGGCACGGCGCCGTGGCCGCCGACGCCCTTCACGGCGATGTCGACCGTGTCGACATTGGCGAAGGCCGGCCCGACGGTTATCCCGAGCACCCCCGCGGGAAGCGAAGCGCTGTCGTGCCAAGCCAGGGCGTGGGTCGGCTTTGGGAATCGCGTGAACAGGCCGTCGGCGAGCATCGCCCTGGCGCCTTCGCCGGTCTCCTCGGCGGGCTGAAGGATCATCACCAGAGTGCCCGACCATTGCCCCTTGGTCGCGGCCATCCTCCGGGCGGTGCCGATCCAGCCCGTCATATGGGTGTCGTGGCCGCAGGCGTGCATGACCCCGCTCTCGGTTCCGGAAACGCTGGTCGCCTTGACCTTGCTCGCGAAGGGCAGGCCGGTCTGCTCCGCCACCGGAAGCGCGTCCATGTCGGCGCGCATCAGGAGCACCGGCCCCGGCCCGTTCTTCATCACCGCCACGACCCCGGTCTTGCCCACTCCGGTCGTCACCTCGAAGCCGAGCTTCCTCGCCTCCGCCGCCAGCCTGGCCGAGGTCTTCACCTCCTGCATCGACAGCTCGGGGTTGGCGTGGAGCTCGCGGTAGAGGGTCATGAGCGAGGGCAGGTCCTGCTTCACCTGGTCGGCAAGCGGATCCGCCGCGGCCGGTGCGGCGAGGGCGAGGAGGGGAAGAAGGGGCAGGTAGCGCATGAGGTTGGTTTAGCCGGTTTCCCGCACGGGTCGAGGCGCTAAAAAATCCTCCCCTGCATTTGCAGGGGAGGGGGACCATGCGAAGCATGGTGGAGGGGCCTACCTAGTCCGGAGAACCCCTCCACCGCGCTTCGCGCGGTCCCCCTCCCCGACAAATGTCGGGGAGGATTTTTAGATTTGTCATCCCTTTGGCACGAGCTCGATCACGTCGAGCGTGGATTCGAAGGCGGGGTAGGGGAAAGCCATTCGCCAGCGGCGCTCTCCGACCCGCTCGAGCAGGCCGATCATGTCGCGCTGGCGGTCGTGGCCGTAGCGAAGGGTCCCGCGCTCGTCGCCGAGCTGGAGCGTTCCGAGGAAGACCAGCCTCCTGTCGCTGTCGGGAAAAAGCCGCCCCACCGGCCGCTGGGAGCCGGTCTGCTTGATGAAGTCCATCGCTCCGGCGCCGGCCCCGATCCGGCAGTCGAACTGAGGATAGGCGACATAATTGAGCCCGCCTTCGCCCTGGTTTCCGATCTTCAGCACCCGGCAGCGATAATCGCCCGCGGGCGGCGCGACTCCGCGAAGCGCTGCGTCCGGCTCGAGCAGGATGCCTTCGGCCGAGATTTCGGCCGAGTGGCCGCCTGTCCGAGCCTCGCTCAGCGCCCGGACCCAGGCGGTCCGCCATTTGCGGGCGCGCTCGCGGTCATAGTCGGTGGCGATCGCCCGCCATCCCGTCGCCGCCGCCGGCAGCGCGGCAGCCGGACCGGCTGTTTCGGTGGTGCAGGCGACCAGAAGAAGCGGAAGGAGGAGCGGTGCGGCGCGCGTCATCCCGCGACCATAGGGGTGCTCGGCCCCTCGGATCAATGCGCGGCACGCCCGGCGCTTGCGCTCGGCGGCCGAGCGGATCATCATCGCGGAGAGCCAGAGGGAGCCCGTGCCATCCCACCTTATGCCGCCGCATTGTCCGCTCTGCTGCTGGCCGCCTGCGCCGCCGGGAGCTGCCTGCCGCCGCCCGAGTCTGCCGAACGCACCGAACTCCGAGTGCGGCTGCAGCCGCTCATTCACCGCTCGCAATGCCCGGGGCCGCCCACACCCGCGTTCTTCCAGGCGCAAGAGATCGAATATTCGCGTCGGAAGGCGGCGCTCATCGAGCGTGTGGGCCGCTCGCCGGCGGCGGAGGACCTCGTCCGTACGAGGCGCGAGGACGAGGAGATGAACCGCAACGTCACCGAGGCCGAATGCAACACGATGTTCTGGGACAGGCCGGACGATCCCGAAAATGTCGCTGCCTATCCGGCGCGGCTCCGGGGCGATCTCCAGGAGCTGCGGGCGGCCGAGGCCGCTTTCGAGCGGGTCGTCGCCGCCTGCGAGAAGGGCTGAGTCCGTCATCCTGAACTTGTTTCAGGATCCAGGCCCGCGCCACTCAACGGCTCGAGGAACCTATCGAGGCCTGCATTGCTCCACCCTGGACCCTGAAACAAGTTCAGGGTGACGACGATTACGGAAGCCGACACAGGTCGACCCAGCGCTCGCCGACCAACTCGAACAGGCGCTTCGGTGTCACTTCCACGGAGCTGTTGAGCGACCCTGCGGCCGGATAGACGAGGTCGAAATCCTTCAGGGAGACGTCGCAATAGACGGGAAGCGGGGTCGCCAGGCCGAACGGGCAGACTCCGCCGACCGGGTGGCCGGTGAGGGCCAGGGTCTCCTCCGGTCCGAGCATTCGGGGACGGGCGCCGAGCTCCGCCTTGCACTTGCCGTTGTCGAGCCTCGAATCGCCCCTCGCGACGAGCAGGAAGACGGTGTCGCCGGCCCGGACCGCGAGGGTCTTGGCGATCCGACCCGGCTCGACCCCGAGCGCCCGGGCCGCGGCCTCGACCGTGGCGGTGCTCTCCTCGACCTCGATCAGCGGCAGATCCGGCGCGTGCACGGCCAGCCAGGCCCGGACGGATTCGAGGCTCATTCGCCCACCAGGTGCAGCGCGAGGCTTCGCCGGTGCGGGCGCCTGCGGTGCTCGAACAGGTAAATGCCCTGCCAGGTGCCGAGCGCCAGGCGGCCGCCGATCAGCGGGATGGCGAGCTGGACCTGGGTGAGGAGGGTCCTGAGGTGCGCCGGCATGTCGTCGGGCCCCTCGTCGCGATGCGCGTAGGCGGAGGGATCCTCGGGGGCGAGCCGGGCGATCCAGGCTTCGATGTCGGTGCGCACCTCGGGCGCCGCATTCTCCTGGATGAGCAGCGAGGCGGAGGTGTGGCGGCAGAAGAGAGTGAGGAGGCCTTCCGTCAGGGCCTGGGCGGAGGTCCAGGCCGTGATCTCGCGGGTGATCTCGAGAAGGCCCTGGCGGGAGGTGTGGAATTCGAGGGTGCCGGTGGCCTGGCGCATGGCCTGCCTTATCCTCCCCATCGCAAGATGGGGAGGGGGACCATGCGAAGCATGGTGGTGGGGTAATGCGCAGGCCTGCTCCATCTACCCCTCCACCACCCTTCGGGTGGTCCCCCTCCCCACGAGCTTCGCTCGCAGGGAGGATGAGGTTGGCTTGAGCCGCGCCTTTGCCCTATCCCCAACCCTGAAGGAGAACCGCCGTCGCCGAGGACAAACCCAGCAACCTGATGTGGGGCGGCCGCTTCGCCGGCGGGCCGGCGGCGCTGATGCGCGAGATCAACGCCTCGATCGGCTTCGACAAGCGGCTCTGGCGCGAGGACATCGCGGCCTCGCTCGCCCATGTCGCGATGCTCGAGACTCAGGGGATCGTCGCGCAAGCCGATGCTTCGTCCATCGCCGAGGGGCTGGAGCGGATCGAGGACGAATATGCCCGCATGGGCGTGCGCGAGGACCCGGCGCTCGAAGACATCCACATGCACGTCGAGGCGCGGCTCGCCGAGCTGATCGGGCCGGCCGCCGGCCGCCTCCACACCGCGCGCTCGCGCAACGACCAGGTCGCCACCGACTTCCGCCTCTGGGTGCGCGGCGCGATCGACGAGACCCTTGAAGCGCTCGCCGCCTTCCAGCGAGTCCTCGTCGCCCGGGCGGACGAGCATGCCCGGACGGTGATGCCGGGCTTCACCCACCTCCAGTCGGCCCAGCCGGTCACGCTCGGCCATCATTTCATGGCTTATCACGAGATGCTGGCGCGCGACCGCTCCCGATTCGCCGCCGCTCGAGAGCGGCTGAACGAATGCCCGCTCGGCGCCGCCGCACTCGCCGGCACCGGCTTCCCTATCGACCGCGACGCCACCGCGGCCGCGCTCGGCTTCGACCGCCCGACGGCCAATTCGCTAGACTCGGTGTCGGACCGCGACTTCGCCCTCGACTATCTGATGGCCGCGACCCAGTGCGCGCTCCACCTCTCGCGTCTCGCCGAGGAGCTGATCGTGTGGGCGAGCCAGCCCTTCGGCTTCGCCATCCTGCCCGACGAATTCAGCACCGGCTCCTCGATCATGCCGCAGAAGCGCAATCCCGACGCGGCGGAGCTGGTCCGCGGCCATTCGGGCCGGATCGCCGGGGCCATGGTCGCCCTCGTCATGACGATGAAGGGCCTTCCGCTCGCTTATTCCAAGGATATGCAGGACGACAAGCCGCCGGTCTTCGAGGCGCACGACCTCCTGCTCCTGTCGCTCCAGGCGCTCGCCGCAATGGTCGAGGCCACCCACTTCGACGAGAACCGGATGCGTGCCGCCGCCGAGGCCGGCTTCGCCACCGCGACCGACCTCGCCGACTGGCTGGTGCGGGAGGCGGGCGTTCCGTTCCGCGAGGCGCATCATATCGTCGGGCGGGTCGTGGCCGCAGCGGAGGCCTCGGGGGTGGGCCTGGCCGATCTGGAGCTCCAGACTCTGCGCGGCATCGACCCGAGGATCGACGAGCGCGTCTACGGAGTCCTCACCGTCGATGCCTCGGTCGCGAGCCGGACCAGCTATGGCGGAACCGCGCCGGAGCGCGTGCGGGAGCAGATCGAGCGGGCGAAGAAGGCGCTGGATTTGCCTCCCTATGCGAAGCATGGGGAGGGGGACCCCGCGTAGCGGGGTGGAGGGGTAATTGCCCCCGACCCTTGAGGATCGCGCTCGAACCCTCCGGCTCCGAGCCTTCTACCTCTCCACCACCCTACGGGTGGTCCCCCTCCCCATCTGGCGATGGGGAGGCAAGCTACAGCGGCACCAGCGCCGACAAAGTCCGCCCGCTCGGCATCAGCAGATACTGGGTCCCCTTGGTCCGGATGAAGTCCGGAAGCCCGGTCACGACCCCGCCGCCCGCCGGCCCCTTGGGGATCCGGAACTCCCGGGTCGCTCCGGGCACCGACCGGTTGCCGATCAGGGCGTCCTGGTCGCGGCCGTGAGCCGGGAAGGCGTTGCTGAAATTGTTGCGCTGCCCCCAGGCGGCGAGGCGCATGAACTGCTCCCGGATCGAGGCGCAGACGAAGATCCCCAATATCCCGCGGTCCACTCCGTCGTCCTGCTCGCCCTTCAGCTCCGGCCCGTAGGGCATCCCGCGCCGGATGATCTGGGGGACGCCTGTGGTCACCGACATTCCCGAAAGCTCCTGGTCGCGCGGGTTCATCACCCGGACGTGGGACGAGACGGGGCAGGCGATCCCCTGAAGGTCCTCGGCGAAGGCGAAATGCTCGTCGCACCGGTCCGGGGCCGGCGCGTCGGGCGACAGGCACAGCGGGGTGCCGTCGCGCCAGCGGCCCATCATCTTGGCCGCGAGCAGCTCGCGGGCCTCCGCGGGGGCAAGCTTGGGGAAGAGCGGCGGCGCCTTGGCGGTCAGGAAACGCTCGAAGGTGGCGGTATCCTGGTAGATCCAGCGGAAGACCAGGTAGGAGGAATCGCGAAGGATCGTCGCCGCGGGCTCCCGCGCCGGGGCGCAGGGGAAGCGGTCGTCATAATGGCCGACGACGACCGAGCGATAGTCGACCGGCCGCTCGGGGCTGGGCGCGCCCTCCCAGGCGATCTTGCTGCTGGACAGGCCGTCGACATAGCCGAAGTGGATACGGGCCCCCTTGCCCGCCGGGCCGAAGCCCAGGAACGCCCCGTCGAGCCGGCCGCCCGACGCGCGCGGGATCTTCTCGGTGAGGCCGGCCGCCGCCGCCTCCTCGAGGATTTCCGCGGTGGCTGCCTCCAGCTGCGCCTCGCCGACGGCGTGGAGATGGACGAAGCAGCTCACCTCATCGCCGCGGAACCGCCCCTCCCACCATTTGGAAGGATGGCTTGCGCCGACGTCGCCGATCCGCTCGGCGTCGGGCGGCGAGCGGAATGTGCTCTCGAGCTTGGCGTAGACCTCCGGCGGAAGCAGCTGCGCCATGGCGCCCGGCGCGAAGCTGATGTTCGCGACCCAGCCGTGCGCCGTCGTCGGCTTGTTGGTCCCGAACAGGATGAGCGGGCGGATCTCGTTGACGAATCTCCGGAGCGAGGCGGAGTCCGGCGCCGAGAAGATGAGGTGCCTGACCAGGCGGTAGCCGGCGATGTTGCCGAGCACCATGCCCTGGATATCGCCCGTATCGACGCTCATCGTGTTGCTCCATGTCCTCCCCCGGATTTCCGGGGGAGGG
>DASVUW010000139.1:0-3585 GCA_036386845.1 Allosphingosinicella sp.
CACGGGCCAGGGCGTGAAGATCGCCATCGTCGATTCCGGCATCAACCCCAATCTCGCCGAGTTCGCGGGCAGGGTCGATCCCGCCAGCCGCGACGTCGTAGGCACCCGCGGAGTCGCCGATACCGAAGGCCATGGCACTGCGGTGTCCGCCGTGGCGGCGGCGGCGCGCGACGGCGTTGGAATGATGGGCGTGGCGTTCCAAGCCACCATCCTGTCCTTCAACACCTCCGACCCCACCGATTGCTCCGAGGAGGACGGCTGCCAGCACCCCAATTCCGCCATCGTCAAAGCCATCGACCTGGCCCGCGAGAACGGGGCCAGGGTGATCAACATCTCGCTCGGCGGCGCCGACCCCAGCGCCTCGGTGAACGCCGCGATCGCCCGGGCCGCGACGGCGGGGATCCTCGTCGTCATGTCGGCGGGCAATAACGGCAAGGAGGCGACGGGCTCGAACCCGGAGGGCTTCGCGCTGTCCGCGTCCAGTCTCGGCAACGTCATCATCGCCGGCTCGATGGATTCGTCGCGCAACCTGGCCGAATCGTCCAACAGGGCCGGCAGCGGCGCGGCGGCCTATTTGACCGCGATCGGCGTCAAGGTCCGGGCGCCGGACCATAAGGGCGACTCCTATTTGTGGTCGGGCACGTCCTTCTCGGCGCCCGTGATCAGCGGCGCCGCGGCGTTGCTCGCCAGCGCCTTCCCGAACCTCACCGGCCAGCAGATCCTCCAGATCCTGCTCGGAAGCGCGGACGATGCCGGAGCCCCGGGGACCGACTCGGTCTTCGGCCGCGGGATCCTCAATATCGAGCGCGCCTTCCAGCCGCAGGGCACGCTCACTTTGCCCGGCGGCCAGACGGTCACCGGGACCGCCGGCTCGGGCCAGGGGTCGACCACGATGGGCGATTCGAAGACGGCGCTGGGCGGAATGGTCGTGCTCGACGGTTTCTCCCGCGCCTACACCCTGACCCTGGCCTCGGCCCTTCGGCGGGCGGAGCAGGACCGGCCGCTCGGCCGGGCGCTTCAGCCGGGCCTCAGCACCGCCACCACCGCCGCGCGCGGGACGGCCGTGTCGATCACCGTCAACCGCAGGACGACCGGCCAGCCCCAAGTCGGGCTCGCCCAGCTCGGCCTCACCTACGAAGACGGCCGCAAGGCTCGGGTGATATCGGGAGTCGCGCTCAGCCGGCTGAGCCCGCGCCTCGCCGTAGCCCTCGGGCTCGCGGAGAGCGGAAAGTCGCTCGAGCGGCGGCTGACCGGCCATTACAAGGATGCCTTCCTTGTCGCCCAGGATCCGATGAGCCGGATGGGCTTCCAGGGCGATTCGGCGGGCGCCCTGGGCGTTCGCCACAGGCTGGGCCGGATCGGCCTCACCGTCACCGCCGAGCGCGGCGAGGTGCTCCAGGCCGGATTCGACCGATCGGTCCTCCAGCCGAGATACGGTGTTTTCTCGATCGCCGCCGATCGCCGGATCGGCAAGGCGAGGCTGAGCCTCGGGGCCAGCCGGCTGAGCGAAGAGTCGACCGTGTTCGGAGCGCGCTTCTCGCCGCTGATCGGAGCCGGCGGCGGCACCAGCTGGTTCGCTGATGCCGGCGCGGCGCTCGCCCTCGGCGGAGGCTGGGACGCCTCGCTGGGCTACCGCCTCGGCTGGACGGCGGTCCCGGCCGCGGCAGGCCTCGCCCAGGGCGGAAGATTGAGGAGCGACGCATGGTCCGTGGACCTCGGCCGAACCGGCGCCTTCCGGCCGGGCGACCGGCTCGCGCTTCGACTGATGCAGCCCTTGCGGGTCCGCTCCGGCGGTTTCGACCTCAACGTGCCCGTCTCCTACAGCTACGACACCCTGAGCGCGGGCTATGAGAGCCGCTTCCTGAACCTCGCCCCGACGGGCCGCGAGATCGACCTCGAGGCCGCCTACGGAATCGACCTGATGGGAGGCGCCGGGCACCTCAGCGGCAACGCCTTCGCCCGCCGCCATCCGGGGAACGTCGCCGACATGGATCCGGACCTGGGCGCGGCGATAAGGTTTACGTTGGGTTTCTAAATCCTCCCCGAGATTTCTCGGGGAGGGGGACCGCGCGAAGCGCGGTGGAGGGGCTCTTCGGAGTCAGCAAGACCCCTCCACCATGCTTCGCATGGTCCCCCTCCCCCGGAAATCCGGGGGAGGATTGAAGGTCAGCGCGACTCCGCCTCTCCGGGAATGCCCCGGCGGCGCCAGGGCCAGCGGCCTTCGATCTCGGTCTCGAGCGAGAAGCTCAGGAAGGTCCGGATGAGGACGATCAGCCCGAGCAGGCCGACGCTCCGGAACGTCAACGGGGCGGTGACCGTGGCGACGATGTCGGCGCCGACCAGGATCTCGAGCCCGAGCAGGATCCCCCGGCCCAGATTGGCGCGATAGCGCTCATAGGCCCTCACCGGATCGCCGGAGCGAAGGTCGCGAAGCAGGAAGCGGCCCGTGGCCCAGACTATCCCGGCGACGATGACGAAGACCCCGAATATCTCGAGCCCGGTCGCGACCGGTTCCATCAGCCGGGTCAGCGCGTCGGGGTGGGTTTCGGCTTGGACCATTTCATTCTCCCCCGGGCTGGGGCTGGACGACGAGAATCCTGAGGTCCCGGTCGGGACGCCAGTTCTTCTTTCGAACCTCGAAGCGGGTGGGGGATATCTTTCGAACGCCCTCGCCGCAGAAGCTGACCAGATTGGCCGGAGCGCCCTTGTCCACGACCAGCCGGAAATCGCCGATCGGGGAGCGCCAGTTGCCGCCGGTGGTCAGGATGTAGCCGATCCGTTGCTCCGGGGTCGCGCCGCCCCGCCGGCGAAGCCGGTCGAGACCCGCGAGGAAGGCGGGATCGACGCAATAGTCGCGGATCATGGCCCGGCCTTCGGGGCTCTTCCGGAAGTCCGGAAAGCCGAGCGCCGCGTCGACGCTGCCGCCGGCGCCCGGGACGTAGCGATGCTCGACCAGGAGGTCGCGGCCCGCCGGGAAGGCCTGCTCCCAGAACCAGGTCTCCTTCACCGTCCAGGCCGGGGCGAGGTGCCGCTCCCAGCCGCGGCCGGAATCATATTCGTCGGTCTCGGCGAGGCCGAGCTTCACGAGCCTCGCTTTGTCCGAAGGCTTCAGCCCGTCCAGCGCCTCGCTCCCCGAATCGGCCGCCAGCCCCAGCGCGGCGAGCAGAGCCGAATGGTCGGTGCCGCCGAGCACCGCCTTGCGCTCGACCTTCATGGCCACGGGCCGTCCGTCGACGCGCGTTTCGAAACCGGACGGATAGGCGACGTCCATCTCCCGCTCCTGCGCGAGGTCGCGGTCGGGCATCGGGAAGGCGACGGTGGTTCGGATTTCCTTCGGCGAGCGGTTGCGGAAGACGTAGCGCACCCGGACCTCGCCCGCGGAGACGAACAGGTCCTCGGAGACCATGTCGATGTCGGCGCTTCGGGTGAGGACGAGCCCGCCGGCGGCATGCTCGGCCGTGCTGTCGTTGGCCGCGGCGGGCGCGGCGAGGGCGAGGGCGGCGAGAATCGTCCAGCTTCGCTTCATGCGCTACTCCTTTGCCTCCCCATGCGCAGCATGGGGAGGGGGACCACCCGAAGGGTGGT
>DASVUW010000140.1:0-8266 GCA_036386845.1 Allosphingosinicella sp.
CGGCCGTCGCTAAGGCGGGCGGCGATCAGGTTGGCGCGCGCGCCCGGTCCGCCGTAGCTGCCCGATCCGTAGAGGACGTAATCGCCGGCGAAGCGGTTGTGGAAGGACCAACCCGCCATCGACGGCAGGAAGCGGTAGCGCGAGCGCGGCACTTGGCGCGAGGCGTCCCCGAAATCGGAGAAGCGCACCCGAAGCAGCGCCACTCCGCCGCCGCCACCGCTGTTTTCGGGGGCGAACATCGCGTCGCCGCCGCCGTCGCTTCGGACGAGGACGTTGAGAATGCCCTCCGCCGGATCCTCGCGGAAGGAGAATTGATCGACGGGCGCTCCGCGGGCCGCGGTGGCGGACGGGCGCTCCCGGCCGAAGGGGAGGCGGTAGAGATAGCTTTCCGGGCGATCCGACTGCCAGGCGTCGGTGACCCACAGATAGACGCCCTGGGACGAGACGTAGAAGGTGCGCGATTCAGGGCCCAGCACGGCGGTCGCCGAGCAGCCGAGATCGGCGGCCGTGAGGTCGCAGGTGGTGACGCTATGGAGGGTGTCGATCACCGCATCGCTCGATTTTCGCATCGCCGGAGCGATGTACACCTGGTTGGCGCGGGCGATCCGCTTGAACTTGCGCTTTTCGGCCCCCTCGCCTCCCTGCCAGCGGCGGACTCCGGGAAGCGCTTCGAACGGGTTGTCCTCCCACTCCAGGTCGAGCGGCGTGTAGAAGACGAGGCGGTTGCCGATCAGTCGGGAGGCGTAGTTGCGCGAGGAATAATAATCGTTCGACTTGAGGTGCCACGCGTCCTCGAAGCGGAGCTTGCCGGCCGGGTCGAGGCGGAAGCGGTTTATCTCCGTTCCGCCGCGGTCGTAGGAATAGCCGACGACGATGACCCGGTCGCCGGAGATCAGCATCTCGTCATACCAGTCTCCCCGGCCGGAGACGCCGGGCGGGAATGCCTCGATCGAATCGACAGGGCGCATCGTGCCGCCGGCCAGCGAGACCGTGAACAGCCGGCCCCGGCGAAGGACGACGAGCGTGTCGCCGCGCATCTTCACGATCCCGCCCTCGTCGACATTGGCTTCCTGGTTGTTGGTGATTCCGTCCGCCGCCTTGGCCGCGGGAAGGTGGTTGAGGCTCTGTCCAGTGACGACGATCGGACTGGGCGCCGAAGCCGCGCCCGGCGGGGGTGGAGCGGCGGGCGGCGGCGGGGACATCATCACCGGCACCGGCATCGGCACCGGCACCGGCTCGGGCACGGCCCCCTGCTGGCGTTTCAAGCGGCGCAGATAGGTCCTGAGCTCTGCGTCGGAGCGGAAGGCGGTGAGGCCGCCGCGCGGCTTGCTCGGCGGCGTTTTCGCTGCGGTGCCTTCACTCGACTGGGCGAAGGCGGCGCCGGCCCCGGACAGGGCGAGGGTGGCAATTGCGGCGGCGAGCAGCAGGGGGGCACGCATAGCTTCTCCCGGACATTTGTTATGGATACTTTGTATCATTCGAAAGCGGCGCGACAAGGGCGAAAAAATGCTGTGCATAAATGGGGCGATCCCCCTTCGCTTCCGACGCCCGACCCCCTAACCTTCAGTCATGGGCGAAGAGGCAACCTTCGATGAGTTCGACTCCCCGGCGCCGGTGCGGGAAGCGGACCGGCTGACCCTCGACCTCGACGGCTGGGAAGGACCGCTCGACCTGCTCCTGACCCTTGCGCGGTCGCAGAAGGTCGATCTGGCCAGGATCTCTATCCTGGCCCTGGTCGAGCAATATCTCGCCTTCATCGCCGACGCCAAGAAGCTCAAGCTCGAGATCGCCGCCGATTATCTCGTCATGGCCGCCTGGCTCGCCTACCTCAAATCCTGCCTTCTGCTCCCGCGCGAGCAGGAGGCCGATCCCAGTCCCGAGGAACTGGCGATGCGGCTCCAGCTTCGGCTCCAGCGGCTGGCGGCGATGCGCGAGGCGGGAGCGAGGCTGCTCGGCCGCGACCGGCTCGGCCGCGACGTCTTCAGGCGCGGCGCCCCCGAGGGGCTTCGGGTGGTTCGACGCTCGATGTGGCAGGCGGAGCTTTACGACCTGATCGCGGCCTACGGCTCGGTGCGCGCCCGAAGCGAGCCGGCTTTCCACATCGTCGCCCGGCGGCCGGTGATGACCCTGGAGGAGGCGCTCGCCCGGGTCGAGCGGATGCTCGGGACGAGGCTGGAATGGACCCGGATCGAGGCCTTCCTTCCCGATACCCAGGACGGCGAGTTCCGAAAGTCGGCGCTCGCATCGAGCTTCGTCGCGGCGCTCGAGCTTGCCCGAAAGGGCCGGGTCGAGCTCGACCAGAAAGGGGCGTTCGAGCCCCTCTTCATCCGCGCCGCCTGAAAATGGTGCCAGGCACCAATTTCTATCTCCTTGGGCGGAAAGGAAAATATTTCGCGGAAATTGGTGCCTGGCACCAATTATGGAGGGGATGGTGACAGGGATGGACGACAGCCTGCGCGCCGTCGAGGCGGTGCTGTTCGCGGCGGAGGAGCCGATGAGCGCGGAGGACGTCGCGGCTCACGTCGGTCCCGAGGTCGACGTCGCCGGGGCGCTCGCCGAGCTTGCCCGCCATTATGACGGGCGCGGGATCGAGCTGGTCGAGCGCGGCAGGCGCTGGCATTTCCAGACCGCTCCGGACCTCGCCTTCATCCTCAGGCGCGAGCGCGACGAAACGCGCAGGCTGTCGCGCGCCGCCGTCGAGACGCTGGCCATCGTCGCCTATCACGAGCCGGTCAGCCGGGCCGAGATCGAGGCGATCCGCGGAGTCCAGATCTCCAAGGGAACGCTCGACGTCCTGATGGAAGCCGGCTGGGTCCGCCCCGCGGGCCGGCGCGAGGCCCCCGGCCGTCCGCTCATCTACGCCACCACCCCCGCCTTCCTCGCCCATTTCGGGCTGGAGAGCCGGCGCGACCTGCCGGGGCTGGACGACCTCAAAGCCGCCGGCCTGCTGGATCCGATCGACGCCGCGATGGAGCAGCTCGGGCTCGGCGAGCTGGACGAGGCCGAGGAGGAATAACCGTCATTCCCGCGAATGCGGGCGCTTTGCGAGCGCGCCGAGGCAAAGCCCCTCCCCTTCAGGGGAGGGGTTGGGGGTGGGGAATGTGGGGGAGAATGTCCGCTGGCGTCGGTGAGGCGAGCCGACAACCCCCACCCCAACCCCTCCCCTGATGGGGAGGGGCTAACACCGGCGACTCATGCAAAGCTCCCGCTTTCTCGGGAATGACGGGGTGGGGTGGAAACTGCGCCCCGAGAGGACTAGTTACCCCTCAACCATATTGGAGACATATCATGGGCGGGTTCAGCATTTGGCATTGGCTGGTGGTCGGAGTGATCATCCTGCTCCTGTTCGGCAAGGGCCGTTTCTCCGAGATGATGGGCGACGTCGCCAAGGGTTTGAAGAGCTTCAAGAAGGGCATGACCGAGGATGAGGAGGTCGCCGCCAGGGCAGCCGAGCCGCCCCGCCGCCTGACCGACGAGGCGCCGGCCGCACCTCCTGCCGAACGAACCCGCGAGCCGGACCTGGGCGAGCGCCGCGAACCCTAGGACCTCGCGCGAAGGGCGCGCCTGATGTTCGACATCGGCTATACCGAGCTGCTCGTCATCGCCATCGTCGCCCTCGTGGTGATCGGGCCCAAGGATCTGCCGCGGGTGATGCGCACCGTCGGCGCGTGGGTGGGGCGCGCCCGGGGCATGGCGCGCCATTTCCGCTCGGGCCTGGACACGATGATGCGCGAGTCGGAGCTCGAGGAGATGGAGAAGAAGTGGCGCGAGGAGAATGCTCGGATCCTCGCTGAGCATCCCTTCGCGGCGCCGATGGCCGATCCCGAAGCGCTGGCCGTTCCGGCCGAGCTTCCAGCTCCGGAGGATTCCGCGCCTGAGTCCGAACCGGAGGGCGCGACGCCGCCGCCCGCTGCCGCCGGACCGCTGCCGTGAGCGAGATCGACGAGACCCGAGCCCCGCTCATGGAGCATTTGATCGAGCTCAGGCGGCGGCTGATCTGGTCGTTCCTGGCGCTGGGCGCCGCCTTCGCGGTCAGCTTCTATTTCGCCGGCCGGATCTTCGGCTTTCTCGTCCAGCCGCTGATCGCCGGCTTCGGAACGGGACAGGGACGGCTGGTTTACACCAAGCTCTACGAGGCCTTCTTCACGGAGGTGCGGGTGGCCCTGTTCGCCGCCTTCTTCCTGGCCTTCCCGATCATCGCCACCCAGATCTGGATGTTCGTCGCGCCCGGCCTCTACGCCAAGGAGAAGCGCGCCTTCCTGCCCTTCCTCCTCGCCACGCCTATCCTGTTTATCGGCGGCGGGGCGCTCGCTTATTACGTGGTGATGCCGCTCGCGATCAAATTCTTCCTCGGCTACCAGGGCCAGATTCCCGGCATCCAGCAGGAGGCGCTTCCGGCGATGGGGGAATATCTCTCCTTCGTCATGCACTTCATCTTCGCCTTCGGAATCGCTTTTCTTCTCCCCATCCTGCTCATGCTCCTGGAGCGTGCCGGGCTGGTCACCCGCGCCCAGCTCAAAGCAGGCCGGCGCTACGCGATCCTCGTCGCCTTCGTCATCGCGGCAGTCGCTACTCCGCCCGACATCGTCTCCCAGTTCCTCCTCGCGATACCGCTCATCCTCCTCTACGAGATTTCGCTGATCGCGATCTGGTTCACCGAGCGGAAAAGGGCGAAGGACGCGGCGATCGCGCCTCCGGTCTAGCGTGCGTCGTCCCAGCGAAGGCTGGGACCCCAGGGGGTGATGACCGCGGCGCCTTTCACCCGCCGGGGCCCCAGCCTTCGCTGGGGCGACGGGTTATCGCACCCCTCCCACGCCTCGGCTTCGTGACGGGTCGCCAACCCCGCTCCTTAGCACTTTCTTAACCTCTCTCGGTGTTGAGTCGTCCGGACGGGGGGCGACGCAAAGGAGGCCGCCATGGCCGATCGCCGCAAGTCCCGCCGCCATGACTGAGCCGCTCCTCCCCCAGCCCGCGCTCCGTCCGCTCATGCGCCAGCCCGTCCCCCGCCGCCGGCTGCTTCTGATCGACGACGAGCTTTCGGTAGCCCGGTTCATCGCCCACGCCGCCGAGGAATGCGGTTACGAGGCCATCATAACCGTCACGGCGGAAAGCTTCCGGAACCAATATCTGGCCTGCGAACCGGACGTGGTCGTTCTCGACCTCGCTCTGCCGCGGAGCGACGGAGTCGAGCTCCTTCGCTTCCTCGCCGAGGAGAAGAGCGGGGCGCTCGTCCTTCCGATCAGCGGATTCGACGAACGGGTGCTCGAGGCGGCGATGCGGCTCGGAATGGCCCTTGGGCTGCGAATGACAGGGCCGCTCCGCAAGCCGGTCCGGCTCCAGCAGCTGATGGATGCCATGAAGGCACGGGAGGCGACGGATGCGGGCTGCATCGGTTTCTGAAGCGGACCTCCTCACCGAGCTCCAGCTCGCGGTGGAGCGGGACGAATTGTCCCTGCTGTACCAGCCCAAGGTCTCGGTGGCCGACAACCGGCTCGTCGGCGTGGAAGCGCTCGCGCGCTGGCCGCATCGGACGCTTGGCACGGTCGAGCCTTCGACCTTCGTCCCGTTGGCCGAGCGCTACGGCCTGATCGACGAGCTGACCGACTGGGTGCTTCGACGCGGGCTCAAGCAATGGGTGACCTGGAGCGAACAGGGGCTTCGGACCAACATAGCCTTCAACGTGTCGGCGCTCAGCCTTCGCGACGTCTATTTCCCCGATTACCTCCATCGGCTGTGCCAGACCGAAGGCGTACCCGCGAAGTGCCTGACGATCGAGGTGACGGAAGGCGCCACCCAGCATCTGGTCCGGCTGCTCGACACCCTGACCCGCTTCCGGCTGAAGGGGATGAGCCTCGCGCTCGACGATTTCGGTACGGGTTATTCCTCACTGCTCCAGCTGCGCCAGCTGCCCTATAACGAGCTCAAGGTCGATCAATGCTTCGTCGGCGAGGCGGTCCGCTCGCGCGAATCGCGCCTCATCGTCCAGGCGGTGATCGACCTGGCGCACGGTCTCGGCCTCGAGGCGACGGCGGAAGGGGTCGAGGATTCGGAGACCCTGGCGCTTCTCGCCGACCTGGGCTGCGACCATGCCCAGGGTTATTTCATCGCGCGGGCGATGGAAGGGTGGGAGCTGGCGCCATGGCTGATGAAGCCGGGCGGCGAGGATGTGGCGCCGGTCGCTTCGGCGCGCCGGAGGGCCTGACGCGGGTCGTGTTTTGTAGGCGTGGCGTCGAAATTTTAGTGGAGTTCTCGCGATGTCGCGGCTGCGTCTTGTCTATTGTCTTGCCGCGCTGGCGGGAACCTCGGCGTGCCAGACGGCGTCGCCGGGAAAACCGGACGAGGCCGTCCCGAGAATCGTCGTCGAGGAGGCGGAGGCCTGGCGCACAATCGCCTCGGAGCGCGATTCCTTCGCCCTCGACGGTCTGCCGGACCGGTGGAGGCAGGCGCTGGCCGCCGGTCGGGCGGCGAACCTGTCGCGGCGGATAGCCGCGGAAGGCGATCTCCTCGATCCGCAAGCTCGGCTTGCCCGGGCGGCTCCGGCCCCTGGCAGCTACCGATGCCGCTACGTGCGCCCCGGCGGCCGCAGGTGGGCGAGCTCGGCGCAAGGCTTTTGCTATGTGGGAGTCGAGGGAGGGCAGCTCACGCTTGCCACCGAGCTTCGCGGCCTCCGTTTCGGCGGCTATTTGTGGGAGGTGAAGGGCGGCGAGCGGCTCGTCTTCCTGGGGGGGGCCGTCCCCGCCGGCGCCCGCACTCCGCCGGCCTATGGCGAGGACGCGTCGCGCGACGTTGCCGGACTGGTCGAGCGGATCGGCGAGTTCCGCTACCGGCTCACCCTTCCCGAGCCGTCGCCGGGGACCGGCCTGACCGTGGTGGAACTGGTGGCCGCACCGCGGGCATAAAAAAGGCCGCCCGGAGGCAGCCTTTTCGAAAAGTGCGGAGCTCAGCAGTTGCCGGGCTTGCCGTCGGCGCACTCGGTGGTCGACTCGACGTCGTTCGCGGCGCCGCGAACCGTGTTGCACGCGCTGAGGGTCAGGCCGGTGGCGATGAAGGCGAGAGTGATAAGCTTACGCATGTTCGGTCTCCTCCAATGCTCCGCCTTGCGCGTCGCGCGTTCGGCGTTGCCAGGTACGAGGGAAATGCGGGGCCGGGGTGATTGTTCCGCTCTGCGCCGTCATCCCGGGCTTGGCCCGGCATCCATGAACACCGACGCCGGCGGATATCCTTCAGGAATCCGTGTTCATGGGTTCCGGCCTTCGCCGGAATGACCCCGCGGGACTGACGAGTTTGATGGGTCTGGAAAAATTTGGGCCCGGAGGCGCTACCGGGGGGGGGGAGGTTAGCGCGTCCGGGCCCATGTTGTTGGATAGCGAGAGCGGGGGGGCAAAAGGTCACTATCCGAACAGCATAACGAGGAAGCCGTGGAGCGGTTCCCGCCCATCGGCAAAAAAATTCGCATTGCAGGAAATTTTTTCGAAACCGGTCAAGGCCGCCGCAGGTTCAGAGGGGGAAGAGGAGCCTGAAACGTGACCGAGCCGCCGAAATCCACTCCGCACAGCGACATCGACGGAGTCCACAGGGACGAGAAGCCCAATGTGGAAAGCGCCGTCGATGCCGGTCAGGGCGGTGAGGATCTGGCACTCGCGGCAGAGGAGGATGCGGCGCGGCCTGAGCATTCGGACGACGTGAAGAACAGGGACGATCGGAGCTAGCGCTCATCCTCCCTGTCGCGAAGCGGCGGGGAGGGGGACCACCCGAAGGGTGGTGGAGGGGTAGTTGGAACAGGTTTGCGCCAACTACCCCTCCACCAGGCTTCGCCTGGTCCCCCTCCCCATGCTGCGCATGGGAGGATTACCGTTCCGCCTTGTCCACTACGGCGACCGCAAGGATGTAGCGGCCGACTTCCAGGTCGCGGTCGATGGTCGAGCGGAGCTGGCGCGACAGGCCGGTGACGATCCGCTCGAAGCGCTCGGTCAATATCGGCTCGCAGCCGGCCCCGGGGCGCAGGCTGTCCGACTCGATGGCGAGCTGGGCGGTCCCCGCCTTGGCGCCCTGTCCGGACAGGGCGATGCTGACAGCCATGGCGCCGCACAGCATCGCGTATTCGGCGATCTCGGTGATCAGGAACGCGACCGAGACGGCGACATCCTGGGTCACGTAATAGGGCTCCAGCCCGAGGCGGATGGTCATTCCGGAGGCCGAGGCCGGGGCGGTGGCCCTGAGGTTGGCGGCGAGCTCGGAAATGAGCGGCTTGAGAGCGACCCCCCTA
>DASVUW010000141.1:0-26375 GCA_036386845.1 Allosphingosinicella sp.
CAGGATCTGCCGGTCGATGAAGTTGACGATGTAGACGATGACCAGGACGAAAAGGGCGTACCAGGCATAGGCGCCGATCCGGGCAGGCCGGGCGGCAGCGGGTGCAGCGGGGTCGGACGCCATGAGCCCTCTCATTGTACTTTACGTCGGGCAGTCGCTAGCAGAGCGGCGCGCTTTGGCAACAAGGCATCGCCGGTGAGTCGCCCATGAAGAGCTCGGTCCTGTTCGTCTGCCTCGGCAATATCTGCCGCTCGCCGCTCGCCGAGGCGGCCTTCCGGCGCGAGGCGGAGCGGCTCGGACTCGACGTCGAGATCGACTCCGCGGGCACCGGCGACTGGCATATCGGCTATCCGCCGGATCCGCGCGCGGCCGCGGTCGCCGCCCGCAACGGGATCGACATCTCGGGCCTGAAGGCCCGGCTCGTCACGGCCGACGATTTTCGTCGCTTCGACCATATCGTCGCCCTCGATTCCAACAATCTGAGCGACCTCGAGCGGCTTCGCCCGGCCGACGCAACGGCGCGGCTGTCGCTCCTGCTCGATCATGTCGAAGGGCGGCGGGGACAGGCGGTCGCCGATCCCTATTATGGCGAGGACAGCCATTTCGACACGGCCTGGGACGATGTCAGCGCCGGCGCCGAGGGTCTGGCCCGGACTATTGCGGGCGGCGGGTGACCGCTTTTGCGCAGCGGGTGGCCGCCCTGACAGGGGTGGGCGAGGAGCGGATCGAGCGACTCGCCGGCGGCGACCTTTCCGAGGTGCTACTGATCCGCCGCGCGGACGGCCGGTCGTCGGTCGCGAAGCGTGACCTGACTGGAGGCGCAGAGAGCGCCATGCTTCGGGCGATCGCCGCGGCGGGCGTCCCCGCCCCGCGCGTCGAGGGCGAGCATGACGGCGTGCTGCTGCTCGAGCATATAGCGAACGACCGCGTCTTCAGCCCGGCCGCCTGGACCGATATCGGCGCGGCGCTTCGGCAGCTCCACGGCCGCGAGGCGGAGCAATATGGCTGGCCGATCGACTACCAGATCGGCACCGTTGCACTCGACAATCGCGAGCGCCGCGACTGGACAGGCTTCTGGGCGGAGCAAAGGCTCGCTGCGACCGCCTCCGTGCTGGACCGGCCCTGGCGCGAGCGGGTCGCCGGGCTCGCCAGGCAGGTCGGCGAGATCGTCCGATCGGCGCCGCGCCCCGCCTTGCTCCACGGAGACTTGTGGAGCGGCAATATCCTCGTCTCGGAGGGCCGGCTGGCCGCCCTCATCGACCCGGCCTGCTATCATGGCGACGCCGAGGTCGATCTCGCCATGCTGACCCTGTTCGACACTCCGGGACCGAGCTTCTGGCAGGCCTACGGTCCGCTCGAGGCGGGCTGGGAGCAGCGCCGCCCCCTCTACCAGCTGTTCCCGGCGCTCCTACACATGCGGCTGTTCGGCGATACCTATGCCGGGATGGTGAACCGGCTGCTGATCCGCCTCGGCGCCTGACCCGGCTTGACTCCAGAGGCGAGTTTCGTTATTTAGCTAAATAACGAAACAGAAGGCCCTATGAACCGGATATTCGAAGCCCTGGCTCATCCCACCCGGCGGGCGATCCTCGAAATGCTCAAGGAGGGATCGAAGACGGCGGGCGAGCTGGCGGATGCGTTCGACGTGTCGAAGCCGACCATGTCCGCCCATTTCGCCAAGCTGAGGGAGGCCGGGCTCATCCAGGCGGACCCGCGCGGGACCACCATCCTGTACAGGCTCAACCTGTCGACGCTGGAGGAAGTGCTGCTCGGCTTCATGCATCGAATGGGCGTCGCGCCCGAGCGGAAGGAGGAAATGTCATGACCAGGAAGATCGTGGCGGGGGCGTCGGCCCTGGTGGTGGTGACGATGCTCGGCACCGCACTTGCGGTAGGAGCGACGCTCCCGCCCGACGTGCAGCTGCCGACTCACTGGGGGCTCGATGGAAAGCCCGACGGTTTCTCCGGCAAGTGGGGCGCCTTGCTGCTGCCCGCGGCGATCATCGCTTCCCTGTCGCTTCTCTTCTTTTTGCTGCCTTCGCTGGAGCCGCGGCGCGAGGGGCTCGAGCGCAGCCATGGCCTTTATCTCTGGGGCTGGGTGGCGCTCCTGCTCATGGGCGCGATCATCCAGCTTGCCGTGGTCGCGACGACGCTGGGCTGGTCCGTCGATCCCGCACGGCTCATCGTAGGCGGTACCGGTGCAATGCTCGTTCTGATCGGGAACCAGCTCGGCAAGTCTCGAAGCATGTATCTTATCGGCATGCGGACGCCCTGGACGCTCGCGAGCGAGGATGTCTGGATCCGCACCCACCGGCTCGCCGGGAAGCTGATGGTGGCGGCCGGCTTCGCCATTGCCGCGGCGGCCCTGATCGACCTGCCGGCCGAATGGCGAATGGCGCTGGTTCTCGGCGCGATCGCGCTGAGCGCCGTCCTTCCGATCGCCTACTCATTCCTGTTGTGGCGGCGCGAGCGCGCTGCTCAGCCCAGCGAATAGCGTTCGACGAGCGAATAGACCGGACCCTCCGGCGTAAGCCGGCTCTCATAGAGGCTGAAGTCGTTCACCGCGAAGTCCGGGCTTTTAACGCCGCCCGACCGCTCGACCAGCGATCCGACGGGCCCCGCTCCGCGCGGCAGGCGGGCGATGGTGATGTGAGGCATGTAGGCACGCCGGTCCGGCTCGACTCCGACCCGGACCAGCGCCTGGTCGACCTTCTTGTGGAGGGTCCGGAGCGGCTCGTGCGGAGCCACGCCTGCCCATAACGTCACCGGCTCGCCGCGCCGCTCGAAGGCGCCGAGGCCGTTCACGGCGATCTCGAAGCGGGGGTGGTGGACCGAGCTCAGCGCGGCGTCGATGTCCTGCGCCAGGTGGCGATCGACCTCGCCGACGAAGCGCAAGGTCAGGTGCAGCTGATCGTCGGGGAGCCAGCGGGCGCCGGCCACTCCCCCCATCAGGTCAAGCAGCTGGGCTCGGACCGTCGCCGGGAGGCGGATCGCAACGAACAGGCGGTGCATGCCGCGCTCTTAACGCCGCACCGAGGCTTAGCGTACCGGTTTTCCTTGAATATAGGCGCTTCTCCCACGATATTAGGGCGACGCGGCGCTCGCATTTCGCCGCGAAAGGAGAGAGTTCGAAATGGCTAACGGATTTGACCCGCGCGCGACCGCATCGCCGCACACCGCCGACATGGTCGGCCGGGAGAGCGTCGCCTACGACGCGGGCCTGCGGTCCTACATGCTGTCGGTTTACAACTACATGGCTTCGGGCGTGCTTCTCACCGGAGTCGTCGCCTTGCTGTTCGCCCGCTCGGGCGCGGCGGAGACGATCCTAATGGGCCCGGGAATCCTGAAATGGGTCATCATGCTGTCGCCGCTGGCGTTCGTGATGGTCCTGAGCTTCGGGATCAACCGGCTTTCGACCGGTATGGCGCAATTGCTCTTCTGGGCGTTCGCCACGGTGATGGGCCTTTCCATGGCCTCGATCTTCCTGGTCTATACCGGGTCGTCGATCGCGATGACCTTCTTCGCGACCTCGGCCGCGTTCCTGTCGCTCAGCCTCTACGGCTACACGACGAAGCGGGACCTTTCGGGCTTCGGCACCTTCCTGATGATGGGTGTGGTCGGCCTGATCGTGGCGATGCTGCTCAACCTGTGGTTCCAGTCGCCGGTTATGACCCTGGCGATCAGCGCCATCGGCGTGCTGATCTTCGCGGGGCTTACCGCCTACGACACGCAGCGGATCAAGAGCATGTACGCCTACGTCGCCGGCACGGACATGATCGGCAAGACGGTGATCATGGGCGCGCTGTCGCTCTATCTCGACTTCGTCAACATGTTCACCTTCCTGCTGCAGTTCCTCGGCAGCCGCGACTAAGGTTCGAGAGACTCCGAACGAGCGAAGGCCCGGCGGAAACGCCGGGCCTTTTTTTATCCTCCCAATGCGCAGCATGGGGAGGGGGACCACCCGTAGGGTGGTGGAGGGGTAGAAGGCATCAAGGCCTGCGGACCGCGCGCGAAATCGCCCTGACCCCGCCAGTTACTCCTCCACCACACTTCGTGTGGTCCCCCTCCCCACGCTTCGCGGCGGGGGGAGGATTAAGCCACGTACCGTCCGAAAAAATCCAGCGTGCGCTGCCAGGCCAGCCTTGCCGCCGCGGCGTCGTAGCGCTCGGCCGAGGTGTCGTTGTGGAAGGCGTGGCTGACCTTGGGGTAGACGTGAGCGTCCACCACCTTGCCGGCGGCGGCGAGCGCGTCGCGCCAGGGGAAACCGGTCTTGTTCACGCGCTCGTCGAGCTCGGCATAATGGAGCTGCAGCGGGGCGCTAACTTGCGCGGCCAGCGCAGGATCGGGAGCGGGGCCGTAGAAGGACACGCCTGCGTCGAGCGCCTCGGCGGCTGCAAGCGCAATGCGGTTGACCATCCCTCCCCCCCAGCAGAAACCGACCGCGCCCGCCTTGCCGTTGCTCCCGGGCAGCGATCCCAGCAGGCGCAAGGTGGCGACGGCGTCCGCCGCCGCCGCGCCGAGGTCGAGCCTGCCGATCGCTTCTCGCGCCGCGTCCTGATCGGCGGGAGTGCCGCCCATGGCGGAGAGGAAGTCTGCAGCGACCGCCCGGTAACCGGCCACGGCAAGCCGGCGGGCGACGTCCTCGGTGTGCGCGTTGAGGCCCCGGTTCTCGTGGATGACGAGCACCGAGCCGAGCGGACCGGCCAGGCTCCGAGGCTCGGCCTGATAGCCTTTCATCGCGCGGCCTGCGCCCAAGGGCCAACTCATCCGACGGGCGCGGATACGGGTGTCCGCTTCCGGGACAATTGCCGCGGCGGCGGGATCGGCCGCAATTCCCGCCAGCAGCGCGGAAGCGGCGGCGGCGCTCCCGGCCAGGATGGTCAGCTCGGCCATGAAGGCTCGGCGATCCATGCCTTCATGGGTGAAGCGGTCGTAAAGGGCGATGGCAGCGGCGCGCAGGTCGCTCATTTCAGGTCTCCCCCCGTCTGCGGGAGGGGCCGTTCCGGCATCAGGGCATCGTCGAGCTCGCGCGCCCTAACGGCGGCCGGGCGGCTGCTGAGCCGGCCGAAATAATCCTCAAAAGCGGGCCGCTTCTCGATCGTGCCGAACATCATTCCCCAGCCGATCTGCGCACCCACATAGACGTCCGCGGCAGTGAACTGATCCCCGCACAGATAGGGGCCTTCGTCGACCGCTCGATCGAGCGCGTCGATCGTCTCCTCGTAGCTGCCGTAGCCGGCCATCGCCTTCTTGTCCGCCGGGGCGAGGAGCCCGAGCGCTTTGCCGGTCACCGCAGCCTCGACCGGGCCGGCGGCGAAGAACATCCAGCGATAATAAGGCCCGCGCTTCGGATTGCCGGGGGGCGGCGCAAGGCCGGCGTCAGGAAAGATGTCCGCCAGATAGGCGCATATGGCCGCCCCCTCGGTCACGACCGTATCGCCGTGCCTGATCGCCGGCACCTTCCCCATCGGCGTGATCGCGAGATAGTCAGGCGCCTTCATCGTCGTGCCATAGTCGAGCAGCACCGTCTCGTAGGGGTGGCCGACCTCCTCCAGCATCCAGCGGACGATCCGGCCCCGGGACATCGGATTGGTGTAGAAGGTGAGCGTCTGCGACATTGGCGGTCTCCTTTTGCCCTCCCCGTAGCGCTGGATGGCAGCGGCATAAAGTCGGTCACGCGCAGCCGGGGCGAGCGTTTCGCCGACCGGCACGATCCAAAAGCCGCGCGCCTGGACGCCCTCGAAACGTCGTGCTGAACTTCTTCAGCAGCCAGCCACGAGCCATTCGCGGGAGGAGGGCTGGACCCTGAAACGAGTTCAGGGCGACGGGGAGGCGATCGGGCCTCCCCCATTGTCTCAGGCCTGCTCGGGCTGGCCTTCCTCGGGCTGCCCGGTTTCGCTCGCACCTTGCTCGGCCTCGGGCTGGCCCTGCTCGGCTTCGGGGCCGGCCTTCTTGCCGCGCTTCTTGCTCGGCTTGGGCGCGGCCGGCACGATCTCGAAGAGGGGAGCGTCGTCCTTGATCGTGACCTTGACCTCGCCGCCATGGATGAGCTTGCCGAAGAGGAGCTCCTCCGCGAGCGGCTGCTTGATCTTCTCCTGGACGAGGCGGCCCATCGGCCGGGCTCCGTAGAGCTTGTCGTAGCCGCGCGCCGTGAGCCATTTCCTCGCCTCGTCGTCGAGGTCGATATGGACGTTGCGGTCGGCGAGCTGGAGCTCGAGCTGGAGGATGAACTTGTCCACGACCCGGGCGACGACGTCGGTCGGAAGGTAGCTGAACGGAACGATCGCATCGAGCCGGTTGCGGAACTCGGGCGTGAACATCCGCTTGATCGCTTCCTCGTCCTCGCCCTCGCGCGTGTTGTTGCCGAAGCCAAGGCCCTCGCGCGCCATGTCGCTGGCGCCCGCATTGGTGGTCATGATCAGGATGACGTTGCGGAAGTCGACCGTCTTGCCGTGATGGTCGGTCAGCCGCCCGTTGTCCATGATCTGGAGGAGGATGTTGAACAGGTCCGGATGCGCCTTCTCGATCTCGTCGAGCAGGAGCACGGAGTGCGGATGCTGGTCGACCGCGTCGGTCAGAAGGCCGCCCTGGTCGTAGCCGACATAGCCCGGAGGGGCGCCGATCAGCCGGCTGACCGAGTGGCGCTCCATATATTCGGACATGTCGAAGCGCTGCAGCGGGATGCCCATGATTGAGGCGAGCTGGCGCGCGACCTCGGTCTTGCCGACTCCGGTAGGGCCGGAGAAGAGGTAGTTGCCGATCGGCTTGTCGGGATCGCGAAGGCCTGCGCGCGACAGCTTGATCGCCGAGGAGAGGACCTCGATCGCCTTGTCCTGGCCGAACACCACCCTTTTCAGGTCGCGGTCGAGATGCTCGAGCGTCTTCTTGTCGTCGGCCGAGACGCTCTTCGCCGGGATCCGGGCGATGGTCGAGATGACCTGCTCGATCTCCTTGGTGGTGATCGTCTTCTTGCGCTTGTTGGGCGGAACCAGCATCTGCATCGCCCCGACCTCGTCGATCACGTCGATCGCCTTGTCGGGAAGCTTGCGGTCGTTGATGTAGCGGGCCGAAAGCTCGACGGCCGCCTTGATCGCGTCGGTCGTGTACTTGACCTTGTGATGCTCCTCGAACGCGGTGCGAAGCCCGGCGAGGATCTTCACCGTATCCTCGATCGTCGGCTCGTTGACGTCGATCTTCTGGAAGCGCCGGAGCAGGGCCCGGTCCTTCTCGAAATGGTTGCGGAACTCCTTGTAGGTGGTCGAGCCGATGCATCGGATCGTGCCGCCGGACAATGCGGGCTTGAGGAGGTTCGAAGCGTCCATCGCTCCGCCGGACGTGGCTCCGGCGCCGATCACCGTATGGATCTCGTCGATGAAGAGGATCGCGTCGGGAAGCTTCTCGAGCTCGGTCACGACGGCCTTCAGCCGCTCCTCGAAATCGCCGCGATAGCGGGTGCCCGCGAGTAGCGCGCCCATGTCGAGCGAATAGATGACGGCGGGCTTCAGCACCTCCGGAACGTCGCCCTCGACGATCTTGCGCGCCAGGCCTTCGGCGATGGCGGTCTTGCCGACGCCCGGATCGCCCACATAGAGAGGGTTGTTCTTCGATCGGCGGCAGAGGATCTGGACGGTGCGGTCGACCTCGGGACCGCGGCCGATGAGGGGATCGACCCGGCCGCTGATCGCCTTCTCGTTCAGATTGACGGTGAACTGCTTGAGGGCGCTCTCATTCTTCTTCTTGCCCTCTTCGGGCTTCGATTCCTCGACGCCCTTCACTTCCTGGGGCTCCGACGCGGTCTCGCCCTTGCCGACTCCGTGGCTGATGTAGCTGACGGCATCGAGGCGGCTCATATCCTGCTGCTGGAGGAAATAGACCGCGTAGCTCTCCCGCTCGGAGAAGAGGGCGACGAGGACGTTGGCGCCGGTCACCTCGTCGCGGCCCGAGGACTGGACGTGGAGAATGGCCCGCTGGACGACGCGCTGGAAGCCGCTGGTCGGGGAGGGGTCGGTCTGGCCGTCCACCTTCAAGGCTTCGAGCTCGCTGTCGAGATAGGCCCGGACCGCTTCGCGAAGCTCCTTCAGGTCGACTCCGCAGGCGCTCATCACCTTGGACGCGTGGGCGTCTTCGGTGAGCGCGAGCAGGAGGTGCTCGAGAGTCGCATATTCGTGCCGGCGGCCGCTGGCTTCCGCCAGGGCGGTATGCAGGGTCTGTTCGAGTTCGCGGGCGAAGGAAGGCAAGTCCGTTACTCCTCAAAGCCCGCTAAAATTCACGGACTACATGGCCTTAATGTCGGGCCTCGGACTCCCGTCATCAAGCGCACCTCCAAAAAAGCTGGGGAAAAGGCCGAATGTTCCCCCGGCTCCATCATTTCTTGAATAATTGCTCTGCGCTTGCCCGGTGGTTAACCGCGGCATCGATCTTGGAGCGCACCCGGACGATCTCCGCTTCGAGCGCTTCGATACGTGCGTGAAGCTCCTCCACCGACAGCGGATCGAGATCCTGCCGTCCCAGCAGGACGAGCGGATCGTCGGGCTTGCTTGGGAAGAGCTCGTCCAGGTCCATGCCTTCAGAATCCGCCTTCCGGATCGCCGCGTCAACCCGAAGGGCTTGCGCCGCCGCCCTTTCGGCGCGAGGCGTGACCGCATGGACGCAATCCCTGATAAGATGATCGCGATCGATCCGGCGGCTCCGGGCGGACCGGAGGTGCTCCAGCCGGTCGAGCGGCCGGTGCCGAAGCCAGCGCCCGGTGAGGTCCTGATCCGGGTCGAGGCCGCCGGGATCAACCGCCCCGACGTTATGCAGCGCCTCGGCTTCTACCCGCCGCCGCCGGGCGCTCCGACCATACCCGGGCTGGAGGTCGCCGGCACCATCGTCGGCGGCTCACGCGATGGCGAGCAGGTCTGCGCCCTGGTCGCCGGCGGGGGCTATGCGCAATATTGCGCCGCGCCCGAAGGCCAGTGCCTCCCCGTCCCTGCAGGGTTCTCTATGGTTGAGGCGGCAGCCTTGCCCGAGACCTTCTTCACCGTCTGGACGAACCTCTTCCAGCGCGGCGGCGCCAGAGCGGGAGACTCGGTGCTCGTCCATGGGGGGACCAGCGGAATCGGAACCACCGCAATCCTTCTCGGCAAGGTCTTCGGGCTCAAGGTCATCGTCACCGCCGGCTCGGCGGCCAAATGCGCCCGGGCGCTGGAGCTCGGAGCCGCGCACGCGATCGACTACAAGTCGCAGGATTTCGTCCAGGAGGTGAAGCGGATAACCAGCGCGGAGGGGGTCACGGTCGTCCTCGACATGGTCGGCGGCGATTATGTCCAGCGCAACCTGGCGTGCCTGGCGGAGGACGGGCGGCACGTATCGATCGCGGCGCAGCGCGGGCCCAGCGTCGAGATTCCAATCTGGGACGTGATTCGAAAGCGGCTTGTCCTGACGGGCTCGACCCTGAGAGCCCGTTCCGCCGAGTTCAAGGCAGCGCTCTCGGATGAACTTCGGCGCGAGGTGTGGCCCCATCTCGACGCGGGCCGAATCCGGCCGGCCATCGACTCCACCTTCCCACTCACGGACGCGGCGGGCGCTCACCGGCTGATGGACAGCGGCGAGCATGTCGGAAAGATCGTTTTGGAGGTCGAGTGATGCCTAGTGGGATTCCCGCTTTCGCCGGAACGACGTAGGGGGGCGAATGAATTTGATCCTCCACGAATATTCGCAGTCGGGCAATTGTTACAAGATCCGCCTCACCGCAGCCCTGCTCGGCGCGGCGATCGAGCGGCGCGAATATGACATCCAGAAGGGCGAGACTCGAACCGCGGAATTCCTCGCCGATGTGAATCCGAGCGGGCGGATCCCCGTGCTCCAGATCGGCGACCGGTTCATCCCCGAGAGCAATGCCGCCTGCTTCTACCTCGCCGAAGGGACGGCGCTGGTGCCCGAGGACCGGTTCGACCGCGCCGACATGCTCCGTTGGATGTTCTTCGAACAGTACAACCATGAGCCCAATGTCGCGACGTTGCGCTTCTGGCTGGCCTTTCTCGGCGAGGATCGGCTGACCGAGATGCAGCGCGCCCTTCTCCCGGCCAAGCGCGAGGCGGGTGAGGCGGCGCTTCGGCTCATGGACGAGCATCTCGCCGGCCGCGCCTTCTTCGTCGGCGACCGCCTCAGCCTGGCCGACATCGCACTCTACGCTTACACGCACGTGGCGGAGGAGGGTGGCTTCGACCTGGGCCGGTACCCCGAGGTTGGGCGCTGGCTGGGTCAGGTCACGTCGGAGCCCAACCATCTTCCCATGAGCGCGTAGCGGGCTCAGCTGACGAAGATCGCAACCAGCAGCCCGCCCACCGCCAGCGCGCCGACCCCCAGGACCACGGCCGCGCCGGTCAAAATCTTGTCGCCGGTGCTCTTGCGCTTCTTCTTCCTGGGCTCCTCCTCGGGAGCCCCCGCGGCGCCCGAGGCCGGCTGTGCCCGCTCGCCTTGGAGGCCGAGGTCGTCGTCCCCCGTGAAGCGCGCCTCGTCCATTGCAGCTTCCTGCCGCGGACGCTCCGCAGCCTGCGCCGGCATGGCGGCGGCCGAAAGCTGGGCGGCGGCCAGGGCCGCGATCATCGTCGTTTTCATTGTCACTGCCCCTTATTCGCTCTGGTCGCCAATATAATCGAAGATCAGCACGCCCCCGACGATGATGACGGCGCTTGCACCGATCGCGATCCAGCCTGCGGTGGAAAAACCCTGCTTTTGCCCGGTCGGCCCCGGCTTGCCGGCCGCAAGCCTGGAAACCGGCCGGCCGGCCAGGCTGAGGGCGAGCTTCGAATCCTTCCCGCCGAACCCGAGCTCAGCGCCCCTGGCGAATCGAAGCTCGCCAGTGGCTCTGCTTTTCAGAGTCGAGGTAAAGGCGAGGCCCGCCTGCGGCTTCTCGCGGCCGCCGCCGAGCGGAACCCGGAGCCGGGCGCCGGCAAAGGCGGAAACCTGACTGGACGAGTCCGGGCGGTCCCGATGCAGCTCGGCCGCGACGAGCGGGTGGGCCGCGGGAAGCGGCTGGGCGGCGGCGATCAGGCCGGCAATCAGAATTTTTCTCATCATTTCCCCTCGTGCGCCGCGCCTCGTGCGGCCGATTGATCGAGCTCCACCGGTTAAGATGCCGGGCGATGCGAGGCTGGATGTAGCGGTCTCGAAAAAAGGTTCGGCCCTCCGCTGCGCGGCATTCGCCTTGCCCTGCGCCGCTCGCTGGACTAGATCGCTGGCAACGTACGGCCGCTCCGGGAAGGGGCGGCCCTTCTTGTTTCTGGAGACTCACGTGGTTCAGCCGCTCATGCCCCATGCGACCGCCGCCTGGCTGGTCGACAACACTTCGCTCACCTTCGAGCAGATCGCCGAATTTTGCGGCCTCCACATCCTGGAGGTGCAGGCGATCGCAGACGACACGGCGGCGACCAAGCTGACCGGGCGCGATCCGATCCGGGCCGGCGAGCTCAATCAGGACGAGATCGACCGGGGCCAGTCCGATCCGGGCTACAAGCTGCGCATCCTGAAGGAGCCGGACCAAACCCGCCGCACCAAGGGGCCGCGCTACACTCCGGTGTCGAAGCGCCAAGATAAGCCGGACGGGATCGCCTGGATCATCCGCAACCATCCGGAGATTTCGGACGGCCAGATCGGAAAGCTGATCGGCACGACCCGGACCACCATCGCCGCGATCCGGGACCGGAGCCACTGGAACATCGCGAACATCCAGCCGAAGGATCCGGTCACGCTCGGCCTTTGCTCGCAGCGCGAGCTCGATGCGATCGTCGCCAAGGCGGCCAAGGCGGCCGGGATCGAGCCGGCGCCGACCGACCACCGCCTCGCCGGCGACCGCGAGGCTCTGATCGAGGAGCTCCGCCGCGAGCGCGACACCGCCGCCCGCGAGGCCGAAGCCGCTCACGCCGCGGAGGAAGCGGGCGTCTCCGCGCCGCGCGAGCCGACCGCCGATGACCTCTTCAAGCGCTGAGCCCGCCAGTCCCGACCTCTCGCTCACCGACGCCGGCGAGGCCTACAGCCACAAGGGTCTGACCTATCCGCTCGGCCGCCGAGGCCCGGCCCAGGGCGAGCTCATCGTCGTGGCGGAGGGGGTCGGCTGGGCGCGGCTTCCGATCCCGGGCTCGCTGAGGCATGTCAACGTCTGGGCGCTCGAGGACGGCGACGGCGTCGCGGTCGTCGACACCGGCCTCGACATCCCGGCCTGCCGCGAGGGCTGGGAAGCGCTGCTCGAAGGCCCGCTGGCCGGCCGCACCGTGACCCGGGTGATCTGCACCCATTTCCATCCGGACCATCTCGGCCTCGCCGGCTGGCTGACCGAGCGATTCTCGGCGCCGTTGTGGATGACGAGGGGCGAATGGCTGTTCGGCCGGCTGCTCGCATCGGACGTGCGCGACGCCCCGCCGCTCGAGGCCTTGTCATACTGGCGCGCCGCCGGTTGGGACGAGGCCCGGATCGAAGCCGAGGCGGCGAAAGGCTGGGGCCGGTTCGCCTCGGTGGTGAGCCCGATTCCGGTCAGCTTCGTCCGGATGCAGGAAGGCGACCGGATTCGGATCGGGACCCGGACCTGGCGGGTGCTCGTCGGAAGCGGCCATTGCCCGGAGCATGCCTGCCTGATCGACGACGAGGCCGGCCTGATGATCGCGGGCGACCAGGTGCTGCCGCGGATCACGTCCAACGTCTCGCTCAGCCTCAGCGAGCCCGAAGCGGACCCCCTTGGAGACTGGCTCGCCTCGATCGAGAAGCTGAAGGGCCTGCCCGACAGCCTCTTCGTCTTTCCCTCCCACGGCGAGCCCTTCACCGGCCTCCACGCCCGCCTCGACGCGTTGGCCTTCGGTCACCGCGACCGGCTGGACGCCCTTCATTCGAAGCTTGGTGAGCCCAGGCGCGCGGTCGATTGCTTCGGGATCCTGTTCGCCCGCCAGATCGACGACAACATGCTCGGCCTCGCCACGGGGGAGGCCCTGGCGCACCTCAGGCGCCTCGAGGTCGAGAACCGCGCCGTGCGCGAGTCGAAGGACGGGGTTCACTGGTACGGCGCGAGCTGACGGGCGATCAAAAATAGTCCGTGATCAGCAACTTCCCGGTATTGCAGGAATAGCGGCCGTCCCCCGGATTTTCGATCACGGGCCCGGTGAAGCTCGTGAACTGGCCGATCTCCCTGACGAGCGGTTTCCCGTCCGGCGTCGCGACCCTGCCGGTCAGCCGCCTGCCGTCGAAGGTCGCCTCCGCCGGAACGACAAGGCCGATCTCGTCACCGCCCTCTACGTCGAGGAACAGGCAGCCGGGCCGGTAGCGGAGCGTCCCCGGAGTCCCCTCGAGAGCCGGTACCTGGTTGGTCCTGCCCGGGGCTTGCCGGTCGAATGCGAACTCCCGCCGCACCGCGGCGGGAGTTGCTGAGCTGTTTGCCGAGGTCCCACCCTGACCGTGCGGGGCCCCGTCGCATCCTGAGCAAAGCGCCAGGAGCAGCGCTGCCCACGGGGCGGCAGCAAGGGAGTATGAAGACGGCATCGAGCGAGCCTCAATAGAGCAGTTGGTAGCCCTTGTTGTAGATCTCATCGATCGGCGTGTACCACATATGCGTCACTCGTCCGTTCGCCGGATCGCTGTAAAGCAGATTTCCGTCGCTGCCGTACCAGCCGGCATTGGTCATGATTCCGAAAGCCGTGTTCCAGGCGAAGACCGGCGACCCGCTGTCGCCTTCGCCGGCGACCATGGTCGGCTGACCTTCCTTGGGAATGACTTCCACCCACCAATAGTCGCAGGCGATCGCTCCGGTGGGGCCGCAGCGGGGCAATTTCACCGCCCGCGCATTGACCTCGCCGCATTGCTGGCCGACTCCCGGGTGACCGACAGAATGCGTGCCGTGCGCGCCGGCAACCGGTTGCGAATAATGGCCGGGATACCAGCAGACGAAGGTGCCGCTCGTCGCCCCGTCGCAAGTGCTGCCCCCGCCGGCAGTGACGAGGATCGCGGACTCGTTGACGCTGCTCTGTCCCGTCTTCTCGCAGGTTGACGAGACCGTGCGCCTGCCGGTGATGCTCCGGAAGCTGCCGGTATCCGCCTTAATCAGCCTTTCGACGGGGGCGCCCCAGACGAACTGCCAATCGCCGGTGGCGGTCTGGAAATCCCGCACGTTCAGCTTCGTGTAGGTGGTGCCGGTCGGCTCCTTCCAATAATAATCGTTCCAGCAGTGCCCGGCGGTAATGTAGCCCTGCTCGTTGCCCGGCGCCGGCGCCTGAGCGGCAAAGCCCAGCGTGCAATTCTGGATGTAACCGGTTCCGCTGGGCCGGTATCCCTGAAGGCCGCCGCGCATGCCGATCCGGGTATCGGCCGGGCCGTAGAGGATCTTGACGGGGACTCCGATCGAATTCTGGAGCTGCGCGGCCTTCTTCTCCTGGTCGGCGATCGGCTTGCCCTGCTCGAACGTCAGAGTCAGGACTCCGCGACGCTCGTCGTAGGACGTGATCAGGGCTTCCGGGAAGACGCGTTCGATCATGTTGTTCTTCTCACGGAAAATCTTCCTGATGGCGGACCGCGTCGGCCGGTTCAACTTCCGGTACTCGACCGGCAGGTTGATCTGCTCTCCGGGCTTGCCGCGGACGGCCACGGGCTGGACCTTCCTCGCCTTTGCGGTCCCGGCCGTCTCGACAACGAGCTTGAATTCCCGACCATGATCGAAATAGGCGGCGACCAGATTCTCCTGATCCTCGGCCTCTTCCGAATCGGCCGCGTCCTGCGCCGAAACCATCAGCTTTATGCGCCTGGCCGCCTCGGCCTGATCGACGCCGTACAGCCGCGCGTAGATCGCCGCATCTCGCGCCAGCGCTTCCTCGTCGCTCACCGGCCCCTGGGCCAGCGCCGTCGAAGCGAACGTAAGGCTCAGGGTGGCGGCAAAACGGGATATACTCTTCATGATGAACCTCATTATCCAGGGAATTCCCGAGCACAACGAGAATGTTCTTTCTTTGTTCCTATAAATTTCACATTGGTGCAGGAAATATCCGCTTGCAGGGGAGTCGCTGGATTCGCGGCACGGCGCGCTTTGGCTTCTTGCCCCCCCGCTTGACCCTCCGCCTGCGCCGGACCAAAGCTGAGCCCATGTCCGACCAAGTCCCAGCCATCTCCGAATTGTCTTTCGAAGCCGCCTTGAAGCGGCTCGAGGAGATCGTCCGACGGCTGGAGAGCGGCGATGCTTCGCTCGACGAGTCGATCGAGCTCTATGGCGAGGGCGACAAGCTGCGCCAGCAATGCGAGGCCCGGCTTCAGGCGGCGCAGGCGAAGATCGAGAAGATCCAGCTCGGCCGCGACGGTCAGCCGGCCGGCACCATTCCCTTCGACGCCGATTGAGCCGCCGCTGGTGGCGGATTCTTCGCTCCTCGCGCCCGCGTTCGGCCAGGTCCGGGCCGAGATCGACGACTTTCTCTCCGCCTTGCTCGAAGTTCCTCCCGATCCCCGGGGCGAGCTTTACGAAGCGATGCGCTATGCGGCGATCGGTGGCGGCAAAAGGCTCCGTCCCCTGCTCGTCGTCGCGGCGGCTGCGCTTTTCCACACTTCGCGCGAGCGGGCGGTCCGGGTCGGGGCCGCGGTGGAATGCATCCACGTCTATTCGCTGATTCACGACGATCTGCCGGCGATGGACGACGACGACCTTCGCCGCGGCAAGCCGACCCTCCACAAGGCCCATGGCGAGGCGACCGCGATCCTCGCCGGCGACGCGCTCCACGCTTTGGCCTTCGAGATTCTCGCCGACGAGGCGACTCACGAGGATCCCTTCGTCCGGGCCGAGCTGATCGCAGAGCTGGCCCGGGCGGCGGGCCCGGCCGGGATGGCCGGCGGACAGATGATGGACCTCGCGGCTGCCGAGGAAACGCTCGATCTTCCCGCGGTCACCCGGCTCCAGCAATTGAAGACGGGCGCCCTGATCGGCTTCTGCCTCGAGGCCGGCGCGATCATGGGGCGGGTGCCGGCCGACAGGCGGCTGAAGCTTCGCGGCTATGCCCGCGACGTCGGGCTCGCCTTCCAGATCGCGGACGACCTTCTCGACGAGGAGGGCCTCGAAGAGAAGACCGGCAAGAAGGTCGGCAAGGACCGGGCCAAGGGCAAGGAGACGTTCGTCACCCTGCTCGGCCGGGAGCGTGCGCGGCAGCAGGCGTCGATCCTGGTCGGGCAGGCGATCGACTATCTGAAGAGCTACGGCGCCGAGGCCGACCTGCTCCGAGCCATTGCGCGCTTCGCGGTGGAGCGCGACCATTGACCTCGCTCGTCGCCCCAGCGAAGGCTGGGGTCCCGTGGGGTGAAGAGCGCCGTCGCCTTTCACCCGCTGGGGCCCCAGCCTTCGCTGGGACGACGGTGGAGGGGAAGAGATGAGGACAGGAGTCTATCCGGGCACGTTCGATCCGATCACGCTCGGCCACATGGATATCATCCGCCGCGGCGCGAAGCTTGTCGACCGGCTGGTCATCGGGGTCACCACCAATCCGTCCAAGTCGCCGATGTTCTCCGTGGACGAGCGAATGGCGATGGTCCGCCGCGAGCTTGCCGATCTCGGTCGGGAGATCGAGGTCGTCTCCTTCGATTCGCTGCTCATGGACTTCGCGGAGCGCGAAGGCGCCTCGATGATCGTCCGCGGCCTCAGGGCCGTCGCCGACTTCGAATATGAGTATCAGATGGCGGGGATGAACCAGCAATTGAACGACCGGATCGAGACGGTCTTCCTGATGGCGGACGTGTCGCTTCAGCCGATCGCGTCGCGGCTGGTCAAGGAGATCGCGCTCTACGGCGGCGACATTTCGAAGTTCGTGCCCGAGGCGGTGGTCGCCGACGTCGCCCGGCGAGTCGAGGCGATGGGCCGCAAAGGCACTTGATCCGGCTGCCCGCGCCGCGCAATAACGGGCTGGGGGAACGGATTTATCCGGGGAATTTCATAAACATGCGTATCTCGATTTTGCTGGCCCTGTTGCTGGGCCTGATCCTCGCCGGTTCCGCTGCGGCGCAGAACCTGGCGGTACCTCCAGCGACCCCGGCGCCGGAGCCGGAGAACATCTTGCTGCTCGACCTGTCGAGCGGCGGCCGGGTCGCGATCCAGCTCCGGCCCGACGTCGCTCCCAATCACGTCGCCCGGATCAAGGAGCTCGCGCGCAAGGGCTTCTACGACGGCCTCACCTTCCACCGGGTGATCGAGGGCTTCATGGCCCAGGGCGGCGATCCTGCCGGCGACGGCACCGGCGGCTCCCAGCTTCCCGACCTCAAAGCCGAGTTCAACGGCCTTCCCCACGTGCGCGGCGCCATAGCGGCTGCCCGCCAGGGCGCTGCGGACAATGCGGACGCGGCGGCCATCGCCGCCGCTGAGAACAGCGCCAACAGCCAGTTCTACATCATGCTGGATTCGCGGCTGTCGCTCGACGGGCGCTACACCGTCTTCGGCCGGGTGATCGGCGGGATGAGCTTCGTCGACGCGATCGAGAAGGGCGAGCCGCCGGTCAATCCGACCCGGATCCTCCAGGCCTCCATCGCCGCCGACAACAAGGCTCCGCCGCCGCCGGGGCAGGCTGTCGCGGCGCCGGCCGGCCCGGCTGCGGGCGGAGCGACGCCGCAGGGGGTAAGGGCCGCCGGTCCCGCGGTTCCGCCGCCGCCGTCCATCCGGCTTCCCGAAGCGAAGCCGAAGGCGCCTCCCAAGAAGACCCGGTAAACCGCGAAATGCGGGTCGACGAATTCGACTTCGCGCTTCCTTCCGACCGGATCGCGCTGAGGCCGGCGAGCCCGAGGGACTCGGCCCGGCTGCTCGTCCAGCGCGGCGCTGGGCCGCCCGAGGACTGGATTGTCGCGGACCTTCCAGGGCTCCTTCGCCCCGGCGACGTCCTCGTCTTCAACGACACGCGGGTGATCCCCGCCCAGCTCGAGGGCCGGCGCGGGGAAGCGCGGATCGGAGCGACCCTCCACAAGCGCGAGGGGCCACGCGAATGGCGCGCCTTCGTTCGCAACTCAAAACGGGTGCGCGAGGGCGACCGGATCGACTTCGGAAGCGGGGTCGCGGCGCTTGCCGGAGCCAGGGGCGAGGATGGAAGCCTCCTCCTCGCCTTCGAGGGGGAAGAGCCGGTCGAGCTGCTGCTCGAACGGGCGGGCCGGATGCCGCTGCCGCCCTATATCGCGGGCAAGCGCGCGGCGGACGAGCAGGACGTCGTGGATTATCAGACCATGTTCGCGACGGAGAAAGGTGCGGTGGCGGCACCGACCGCGGCCCTCCATTTCACGCCCCGGCTGATGGAGGCTCTGGCGTCGGCAGGGATCGGTCACGAAACCCTGACGCTCCATGTCGGCGCCGGCACCTTCCTCCCGGTCAAGGCGGAAGACACCGGCGATCACAGGATGCACTCCGAATGGGGCCGGATCGAAGCCGCCGTCGCCGACCGTCTGAACGCCGCGCGCGCCGCCGGAGGCCGGATCGTCCCGGTCGGAACCACCTCGCTCCGGCTCCTCGAAAGCGCGGCCGACGAAGCGGGTCTGGTCCGCCCCTTCGAAGGCGACACCGCCATCTTCATCACGCCCGGCTACCGCTTCCGCGCCACCGACGGCCTGATCACCAACTTCCACCTCCCCCGCTCGACCCTGTTCATGCTCGTTTCCGCGCTCATGGGGCTGGAGACGATGCGGGCCGCCTATGCGCATGCGATCGCGACGAAGTATCGATTCTATTCCTACGGGGATGCGAGCTTGCTTCTTCCAGGCTGACCAGCCCCGGCCTCAGGAGAGGGTTCGCACTAAGCACAAGAAAGCCATGAAGAGTGCGAGCCGGACCGCGCGCAGGGCTTCGGCTTTCGTCGGACCCTGAGGAGCGAAGGGTGATCGACCTTTCGGGGCGATAGGTTTAGCTAAGGGTTGCGTTAAAGGGCGCATGGCCATTCCCCCGGTTCGTCGAGCACCTGGCCTCCTCGTTGCTGGAAGTTGATAATGATCCTGTCCGCAGCCGTTCTTCTTGCGATCTCGCCAACGGTTCAATCCACGCAACGTCGGCCGAAGCCGCTTCACCCCCTCCCCGCGTTGTTCTCTGACTCGGACTACCCGGTGGACGCACTCATCCGCCATGCCGAGGGTCGGACCAAGTTCGAGCTTTTCATCGACGACAAGGGCCTACCTTACGCGTGCCGGATATTGGAAACTGCGAAAGAGCCTTCGCTCGATCGCGTAACCTGCGACCTGCTTATGGCTCGGGCCAGATTCGAGCCGGCTTTGAATGCGCAGGGCGTGGCGGTTCCAGACAGCCTCGTGGGTGCTATCGTGTGGAGGCTCCCGGACAAAGCTTCCGAGTTGATGCCTTTCAAGTCGACCCGCCGCGTAATGAGAATTTACCCGGGAACCGCGGGTGTAAGTCATTGCGAGCTGACCGAGGATGGCCACGCCTGGCCGCGTCTCACACGCGACCAGTGCCTTCCTCTGGCGAGCCGGGAAGCCATAGACTTCGCGGAAAGCCACGAACTGACTGTGCCCCTGACTATCGTCGACACGTTCAAGCCGGACGGCCGCAAGGGCGAAGAGCATGGGCAGGCTTACGGCACGATAGCGACCGAAATGACGATCGCGCTGCGGATAGGGGCGGACGGCAAAGTGATCTTCTGCCAGCCGATCAGCTTCCAGCCGCTTCCCGATTTGCAGTGGCAGTCAGTGAGGCAGCCGGACCTGTGCAAGGACCTGGAGGTCGAGGGTTGGAAGTTCGAGCCGATCGCAGATCACACTGTTGTGAGAAGCGGGCGATTCACGACCCGAGTCTATTTCGGGCAAGACCCGGCCCAGGCAAAACTCTCCCGCGAAGCCCGATAGACGGCGCGGCCCGCTACTGACGACGGTCGGGGAGCGAGCGCCCGCCTTGCCTCTTCCTGCCCGAAGAATGGGCTGGGCCCTGGCGATGATCTCGCCGATCACGTCCGAATCATCATTGGCGCAGCGTCCTTCACAGGCCGAACCAGGCGCTGTTCTGCCGGAGCCGGGTCCGTTATGGTGACCCCGACCTATCGGCCGGAGGACAGGATGAAAGCTGGATGGCTATTGGCGGCGACTCTGCTTGCGGCGACGCCCGGGGTGCCGGCGGCCGCGAGCCAGGCTCCCGGCGCCTGGTTCATGGGCGACTGGCGATGCACTCTGGACGGCCGGCAGACGCAGATGATTTGGAGGAACGTCAGCGTCGATCATGGCAGCCATCATGGCAATGTCGGGACTCGCGTCGCCGGTGTGGAGCGCCGGGGGCGCTTCCTGGATCGCGGCGCCTGGTCCAACCTGACCTTTGGAAGTGCGACGTCCACGACCCTCAACTTCAAGCACTCGGACGGCAACGGCTGGTTCCTTCGCCGGCTCTCACCGACGGCGGCGCGGGGCAATTCGACCTGGAACGGGCGGCCGTATCCGCTTTCCTGCACGAAGATCCGCTGAGCCGCCGCTTTCCCTCCGGAGGGGTGGAAATTGCGGATGGGCCGCCGAAGCACCCTCTCGAGCGAGTCGACTCGGCTAGCTGCGGAAGCTCAGGCGAGAGGCCGGAGGTGCGACGGGACTGCGCAGGCTCCAGGCCAGGCCCAGTACAAAGCCGCCGACGCACGCGCCGCCGACCGCCCCCGGCAGGAAGCCGGCGCCGGAAACGCTCCAGATGACGCCTGCAGCGGCCATGGCCGCCACCAAGGCGGGCAGGATTTCCTTCCGACCCGGTTTCGACCTGGGTCTCGACAACCCCGCGTCGATCGCGATCTCCCTCAGGATTGCAGAGGCCTCCTCGGCGCCCATGGAACGGCGTTCGAGCAGGACGGCGGCGAACCGCTCGACCGTAAGCCAGACCGCAGGCCGCTCAAGCTCCTCTCGAACCTCCCTCTCCAGCCGGGCGAGCAGGTCGCGCCGCGGCGGGTCGAGCTTGTCGAGCTGGTCGATTATGTTCTCATAATCGCCTTCGGCGGCCTCGACGGCGGCGGCTTCGCTAAGCCGCGCCCGACCGCGATCGATCAGCATGCGCTCCGCGACGGGACCCGCCAGCAATGCGCGGACGAGCTGCAGGCGCGGCAGGTTCCGGTCGAACCGCGGGTCCGACCGCATCGAGTCGCTTATGGCGACGACGTCCGTCGACATCCGGATGTCGCCGGAGCCATGCGGCTTCAGGGTGACCGGACCGTGAATACGGGTCCAGGTACCGGAGGCGGCGAAAACCGCATGCGCAGCCTCGTGCACGGCCGCGATCTCATCCTCGTTCATGCATGCGTTCTGGCGACCGCTCCCCGCGTCGGCAATGGGCGAGCGTGGCGGCTGTGAATATGCAGGTCCGGTTGCCGTTGACATCGAGGCTTATCGGGAGCTGCATCGGGCCGGCAGGGAGGTGGGATTATGCGTTCGATTTTGTTGTCGTTGTTGATTGCCGCGGCTGTCGGCGGCTGCGCCGAATCGCCGAGAGTCGCTGCGACTCGGCCGTTGGCCGGGTCACCGTACCTGTTGGTGTTTGCCGGCGACAAGGACGAGAAGGACGAGGACTTTTTCGCAGTCATCGACGTTCGGCCCGGCAGCCCGACGATCGGCAAGACGGTCGCGACCCTGCCGATCGGGCTGAAGGCCTCGATGCCGCACCACCTGGAATATCGGATGCCGGCACGCGGCAATCCGCTGTTCGCGAATGCGCACCATCACGAGGCGACCCTGGTGCTCGACGTCGCCAACCCGCTCAGGCCGCGAATCGAAAGGCGCCTTCGGCCGCCGGCGCCGCTGCGTTTCCCCCATGACTTCGCGCGGCTTCCGAACGGCAATGTGCTGGCCGGCTTCCTGCGCAGCGAAGGGGCAAGTCCGGTTGCCGAAGAGAAGCTCGTGCCCGGCGGCCATGGCGGCCTCGCGGAATTGACCGACAAGGGAGATCTGATCCGGGTGGCCAGTGCGGCGGTAGAGGGTTTGAAGCAGCCGGTCCGCACCTACGCGATCGTGCCGATGCTCGACATCGACCGGGTCGTGACGACGAGCGCACCCATGATCGAGGATCACAGCGCCGACGTGGTTCAGGTCTGGCGCTACTCGGACCTGAAGCTGCTGCATACGATCGAGGTGCCACCCGGGAAACGCTCCGACGGGTCCCCCTTGCCCGGCGCCGCGAGGTTCCCGTTCGGCCCGCGCCGAATGGCCGATGGCAGCATCCTGATGAACTCTTTCGGCTGCGGCTTCTACCGTCTGTCCGGCATCGCTTCTAAGCAGCCGCGGCTTGCGAACGTCCATACCATCCAGACGCCGGAACCGTCGCGGCCCGATGCGACCCGCGGCGCGTGCAGCATCCCTACCCTGGTGGGGAAATATTGGATCATGCCGGTGGGGCGCGCCCATTCGGTCGTCGTGCTGGACGTGTCGGATCCCGCGGCGCTACGGGAAGTCTTCCGTCTCGACACCGCCGGGGACTTCAATCCCCACTGGTCGGCGAAGGACCCGCTGTCGAACCGGATCATCGTCGGTGCGGAGCTGGGAGGCGAGCAGGGCATGTTCGTGCTTCTGTTCGACGAGCGTACCGGCAAGCTGAGCTTCGATCCCTCGTTCGGCTCGTCGGTCGGCAAGCCCGGCTACGTCGACCTCGAGGCTCAGCAATGGCAACACGGACCGACGGGAGCGGCCTGGGCTCACGCAGCTTTGTTCATGGACGCCGCCAACTAGGCTGCCGGACGTCTGCAACGGGTCAGGTCCATCGCCAGCGGCTTCTCCATCTCGCCGCGATCGAATTCCTGATCGCCGATTCTCACGCGCCCCCGCCGCCTCACCGTGAAGCCGAGCTTCGCGAAGGCGGGTTCGGCCATCAGGCTCGCGTGAGTCCACAAAAGCGGCTCGCCTTTCGCGACGGCCCTTTCGACGATGTGGGAAAAGAGTTGCCGGAAAAGGCCGCTATGCTGCGCGTGGGGGCGGATGTAGGCGAAATCGACAATTACGTTCAGGATGCATGGGCTCGCTCGACCGGGCCTATGCTCACCCCAAAGCAGTAAGTCCAGTTCAGACACGGCGGCTGGTCGGTGGGCTCCCGCATGCCGTCAAGCCCCAGTTGCCAGGAGATCGGGCCACGATGCCGAAACAGGTCCGGTTCGGTTCTATCGTTGTTTGATAGGAAAACTCCTAATATATTCCTATTCGGGATTCGGCAGGGGAGTGAAGTCATGAATCAGGATGGCGACGGCAAGCGAACGCCCTATGGACCGCTGACGTGCGAGGAGCGGGCGCGGTTCCTGCAGGTGCTCAGGGAAACGGGCAACCGCAAGGCGGCGGCGGCAGCGATCGGGGTCGACCCTCGGCTGATGGACCAGAGACGCCAGCACGATCCCGAGCTGGACCGGGACTGGGAAGCGGCGGCCGACGATGCGCATCGGGGACTTTCAGGCGCGAGCGGGCCTTTCGACTGCCCTCAGATGGGCAAGCTCAATATGATCCGCCGAGGCAAGAGAGGGCGGCTTCAGCTCGTCTCGACCGGTGAGGACCGTTGGAACGCGGCGGTAGAACGGCGCTTCCTGGAGGCGTTACGGCTGTGCGGCAGCGTCCGCGGAGCGGCCCGGGCGGTCGGCTTCTCCGAAGGCGCGATCTGGGAGCGGCGGCGCAAATGGCCCGCCTTCGCCAAGGCCCTCGAGGAGTTGCTCGAGGAGGTCGAACTCTCGCTGGAGTTCCAACTCGGCTGCCTGGGCAGCAACGTCGTGCCGATGGAAGAAGGCGCGGCTGAGGAAGTCGAGTATGCCGTTCCACCCGTCGAAGGCGTGCGGTTCGATCCCGAGGCCGCGATGCGGTTCCTAAAGTGGCGCGAGGAAAAGAGGCGGGGGGGCGGACGCCGGACGCCTCATGCCAAGCCGCCTTCGATCGAAGAGGTGACCGAGAAGATCGTTCGGCGCGTCCAGGCGATCAAGCGGCACCGGGAGCGGGGAGGGGGCCCGCCCTGAGCTCTCCTGAACCCCCATTCCCTGCAGGGGAGAGGGAGGGGCCCGCCCGCGCAGCGGGTGGGAGGGTGGGCCAGCTGAGAGTGAGGCCGTGCCCTCGCCCTGGCGCTTCGCGCCAAGTCGGGGTCGGTCGCGCCCCGCGCGACCTTGGCTTGCCGGGGGCAAGCCAACCCGGACTTCTCTCCCTGCAGGGAGAGGGGTGAAGGGGTGAGGGCGATGGTGTAGGGGGGGCCGCTCATGTCCGTTTCTCCCCGTTTCGACTTCTCCATCTCCGCCACCGACGGCGCGGCCCGTACCGGGACGATCGCCATGCGCCGAGGCGAGATCCGGACCCCCGCCTTCATGCCGGTCGGGACCGCGGCCACGGTCAAGGCGATGAAGCCGGCCGACGTCCGCGGCTCGGGCGCCGACATCATCCTGGGCAACACCTATCACCTCATGCTCCGGCCGGGAGCGGAGCGGGTGGCGCGGCTCGGCGGGCTTCACGCCTTCATGGGGTGGGAGCGGCCGATCCTCACCGACAGCGGGGGCTACCAGGTGATGAGCCTATCGAAGCTGGCCAAGGTCACCGAGGAGGGGGTGGCGTTCAAAAGCCATCTCGACGGATCGAAGCACATGATCAGCCCGGAGCGCTCGATGGAGATCCAGCGCCTGCTCGGCTCCGACATCGTCATGGCCTTCGACCAGCTCGTTCCCACGACGTCGACCCGCGACGCACAGGTCGAGGCGATGGAGCGATCGATGCGGTGGGCAAGGCGCTCGCGCGAGGCGTTCGACTCCGGCGCTGAGCATGCGGCGGGCGCCGCCTTGTTCGGGATCCAGCAGGGCGCGCTCGACGAAGGGCTTCGCCGGGCCTCGGCGGAGGCGCTGATCGAGATCGGCTTCGACGGCTATGCGGTCGGCGGACTCGCGGTGGGGGAGGGGCAGGAGGCGATGTTCGGCTGCCTCGACTTCGCGCCCGGCCAGCTTCCCGCCGACCGACCGCGCTACCTGATGGGGGTGGGCAAGCCCGACGACATCGTCGGAGCGGTCGAGCGGGGGATCGACATGTTCGACTGCGTCCTGCCGACTCGCTCGGGCCGAACCGGCCAGGCCTTCACTCGCACGGGCCCGATCAATATCCGCAACGCCCGGTTCGGCGAGGATAAAGGCCCGCTCGATTCGGTCTGTTCCTGTCCGGTCTGCGGGCGATGGTCGCGCGCCTATCTCCACCACCTGGTGCGCTCCGACGAAATCCTTGGGGCAATGCTCATGACGGAGCATAATATCTGGTTTTATCAGGAACTTATGAGCGATCTGAGGGTGGCCATCTCGGAGCGCCGGCTGACTCGCTTCGCAGCCGAATTCCGCTCGCTCTACCTGTCCCGATAAGGCCTCCAAGGGTTGAAAATTTGAGATTTCTCCCCATCTGGGGTAGAGAGCGGCCCAGTGGGAAATCCAAGATCTCGGCGCGATGGGGGACCGGTTGACCGGCCCCGCGCTTGCCATGGATCGGCGGCCGCAATAGAGCGCCCGTCCTTTCCGGAGTAGTTGATGTCGTCGAACGAACTCGTCCTGCGCCGTCCGTTCATGCCCCGGATCCCGGGGCTGAGGAACTGGCTAGCCTCCGCCGTCCTGGCGACGATGGGCGGGCTGTATCTGGTGGCCGGGCTGAGCGTCGCCTGGCTCGAGCCGGCGAGCGCCACGCCCAACGCGCGGCTCGAGGGCACGGTCCCCGGGATTCCCGGCCTCGGAATCCCGCCCCAGCCGGAGCCTCTCCAGTTCCGCGAGATCGCTCCCCAGGACGCCGTGACGATCAACGCCGCGGTTCCGCTCTCGACCCTTCCCAATCCGGCGGCCCGCCCCTTTGGAGCCGCTTTCGCGACCCCGGCCGACCGGCTGCGCGCGGTCGAGTGCCTGACCGCCGCCGTCTATTACGAAGCGGCCGTCGAATCGACCGCCGGCCAGCAGGCCGTCGCTCAGGTGGTCCTGAACCGAGCCCGCCACCCGGCCTATCCCCGCACCGTCTGCGGAGTCGTCTTTCAGGGGCAGGAGAGGACGACCGGCTGCCAGTTCACCTTCACCTGCGACGGAGCGCTCCGCCGGACGCCGTCCGCGTCGGGCTGGGCCCGGGCCCGCCGGGTCGCCGAGGAAGCGCTTGCCGGCAAGGTCTTCGCGCCGGTCGGCTGGGCGACCCATTATCACACGAACTGGGTCGTTCCTTACTGGAGCTCGAGCCTGACCAAGCTCGCCAATATCGGAACCCACATCTTCTACCGCTGGGAAGGCGGCTGGGGCAAACCGGCGGCGTTCCGCTTCGCGCCGGGCCGGGTCGAGCCGCAGATCGCCAAGATGCGGAGCCTGACCTCTGATCCGACCAGCCTGGCCGACGCTCCGACGATCGACGAGGCCGCCGCACTGGCCGCCGCCGAGGCCGCCGCAGCCGCGGCTGCAGCCACCGCCGCCGCGGAAGTCGGCACCAAGCCTCCAG
>DASVUW010000142.1:0-1994 GCA_036386845.1 Allosphingosinicella sp.
TCGAAAAAGGCCTCGATGCTCCGCGGCGAATCTCCGCCCAGGGCCGAGGTGAAGAAATGGCCGAGGCGGCGGTAGCTTTCGAACTGGGATTCCGAGAAGAACTGATCGGCCGTGGATTCGTGCGGGAAGGTCTTGCTGACCTCGGCGTAGGAGCGGACATCGACCGGAAGCAGGCCGAAATAGCTCGGCTTGATGTAGAGGAGACGCCCGGTCCGGCGCTTGCGCGCCTCCGGGTCCTCGGGCTCGGAGCCGGAATAGCGCGACTCCGGATATTCGATGGTGCCGATGGCGTAGGCGCGCTGCGTCTTGATCTCCCTGTCGCGGCTCGAAATGTCGAGGGCGTCGAAGCTGATGTCGACGTCGAAGTCGATCTTCACCTTGCGCACCGCGCCTCCCAGATCGCTGAACGCGCATTCCGGGTCCGCGCCCGCGTCGCTGACGACGATGTAGCGGCAGCGGCGGCGGATCATCTCGTAGAGGCCCAGATTCTCGAAATGGCCCCCGTCTGAGAGGTAGATGTCGCGGCCGCGATCGTCGGTCGCTCCGCCGAGCTCGCGAAGGATCGCGAACAGCGAATTGCTCGGACCGGAGGCCCGGATCGCGTCCCCCATCTTCTCGCCCTGGGCGGGATTGGGAAGCCAGGCGCCGAGGCGGACGTTGAATAAGGTCATCAGCAAGGCGGTCGCCGCGGACGTGTGATAGCCCATGTTGGGGCTCGCCGCGGCGCCGGAGATGGAGACGGCCGTTCCGAGGCTCACTCCGCAGCCCGTCATCGCCAGATCCGGCTCATTGCCTCCGTAGACGTCGGAAGCGACATAAGCGCCGGGCGGATCGTTGAGATCGACCGCCGCCCCGGCCGGCGGCCATTCCGGCGGTTTCAGCATCCCGCTGCCGCTGTAGCGGGGCGTGAACACGAACGGCTCGGCCTTGCGCTCCTGCCAGGCGAGCTTCTCGCTGGCGGTGACGTTCAAAGCGACGTTGATCACCGGATAGAGGGCCGGCCCGAGCGCCCCGCGCGGCGCGAGCTTGTGCATGCGCACATTGTCGGCGGCGTCGAAGCCGGTGAAAGGGTCCGGATCCCGCTTCAGCCGGGCGCCCCCGAGAAAGGCACGGGCCAGCCGGTTGCGATACAGGCCGTTCAGGGAAAAGCGGTTCACCTGGATCCGGCGCCCCAGGAAGGCGAGCGCCGCGACCAGGCCGGCGAAGAAGATGAAATGGGCGACGACCGGAGGGTCGACCCATTGCGGGAGGCCCCGCCCTCCCAGCTCCTGAGCGATCCATTCCGCGCCGTTCTGCTCGATCCGGCCCAGGATCAGGAACAGCATGAGGATGAACAGGCCCGTCCCCAGCGCGATGACGCCCTGCATCGGAATATATTTGAGGACGAAGCCGCCGATCCCCTGGACGGTGCTGGTACTGTTGCCGCTCTTCCTGCTCTTGCCGCCGGCGACCGCCACGAAGCCGCTGACGACAGCGATCATCCCCGAGAGCGACATATCGTAGCCCTGGATGTAGCGCTGAAGCGCCCAGTCGAGGATGAGCACCGCGAATCCGACCGTCCCCCACAGCAGCATAGGCTTGATCTTGACCGCCGAGAGCCGAGCCAGCCATTCCCGGTCCGCGTCCGGCCGGACCGTCGCTCCAGAGGCGTTGCGGAATCCGGCAAACACGATGGCGATGAGGAGCTGGGTCGCCATAAGCCATAGCGGCCCGAGCACGGTGAGGAGCGCGATCGGGGAGAGGGCCCGCTGGCCCTCGTGCCAGTGGAGCACCGCCGCCAGCCTTTCCGGAAGACCGGGGTCGAGCTCGGGATGGTTGGCGAGGAAGATGAGCTCGGCCTCGAGCCAGCGGTCGAACGAAGCGGCGCCAAGCACGGTCACGACCGCCGCGATCACGAGGGCGGCGGTCCACAAAGGCAGATCGTTTATGAATGTCTGGCGATAGCCGCTGAGCGGATGCCAATGGTCCGGCTCTTCCCTTTCCGGCAGAGTCAG
>DASVUW010000143.1:0-4729 GCA_036386845.1 Allosphingosinicella sp.
CGGGGGAAGCGACCCGGCGTGGCCGGCGACGGTCGTGATGGTCCCGCTCACCTGAGCCTGGGCGGGAAGGGTGGCGGAGGCGATGGCGACGGCAGGCGTGTCAGGGGACAGACCCGCGGCGACCGCCGAGCGGGCGAACTCGCCGAGCGTCGCCCGGGGCATGTAGACGATGGTGGTCGCGGCCGGATCGGCGATCGCACCCCAGTCCAGGTCCCTGGGCAGCCGGCCGTCGGCCCCGTGGCCGGTGACGAACTGGATTCGCCGGGCCTCGCCGCGCTCGGTCAGCGAGAAGCCGAGCGAAGCGGCGGCGCCCTGGGCGGCGGAGATGCCGGGGACGATGCTCACCTCGATGCCGGCGTCGCGGCAGGCGTCCAGCTCCTCCGTCGCCCGCCCGAAGACGAGAGGATCCCCGCCCTTCAACCGGACGACGTTCTCGCCGGCCCGGGCTAGGGCGACCATCCGGGCATTGATGTCGGACTGCCGGCAGGAGGGGCCTCGGCCGGTCTTGCCGACGGCGACCCGCTTCGCCTCCCGCCGTGCGAGCTCGAGTATCTCGGGCCCGACCAGGTCGTCGTAGAGGATGACGGTGGCCGACTGCAGGGCACGGACTGCCTTGAGTGTGAGAAGCTCGGGATCTCCCGGACCGGCGCCGACCAAAGTCACCCGGCCCGAGCGGCGCGGCCTCGCCTCCAACAGGGATTCGGTGCCCTCCGGCGGATCGCCGCTCCAGGCGCGCTCGACGAAACCTTCCCAGAAGGCGCGGCGGTCGGCGAAGCTCTTCACCCGCGCCTTGAGCTTCGGCCGCAAGGCTTGAGCGGCTTTGGCCCAGGCGGAGAGGCCGAGCGGGAGCATGGCCTCGATCCGGGCCCGGATCGACTGGCCCAGCATCGGCGCGGCTCCGCCGGTGGAGATGGCGAGGACGACCGGCGAGCGGTTGACGATGGTCCCGAACTGGACGTCGCACAGGTCGGTCTGGTCGATGACATTGACCGGAACGCCCGTCGCCCGGGCCGCGGCCACGAAGCGCAGGGCCTCGTCCCGGCTGCCGGGATCGGCGACGGCGAGGGCCGCGCCTTCCAAGTCGGCCGGGGTCCAGCTGCGCGGGAGGACGGAGAGAGCCGGGATCGCTTCGAACTTCTCCGCCTCGTCCCCGGCGAGGACAAGGACATCGGCGCCCGCGGCGGCGAGCAGCTCCGCTTTCCACAGTGCGCCGTCGGAGCTGCCCGCGACGACGGCCTTGCGGCCCGCGAGGCGATGGAAGAGCGGGAGGTTGGCGAGCGGCGCGATCCGGGCGGGAGTTGCCGCCGGCGCCCTCCCCTCCCTGGAAGGGAGGGGCTGGGGGTGGGTGCGAGCCGCAGGCGAGCCTTCCGGCGCCGCGTGAAGCTGCGACCCACCCCCTGCCCCTCCCTGTGAGGGAGGGGGGGGCTGAGGATGGCGGGAGCTCATGCCGCCTTGCTCCGGACGAGCCGGCCGTCGGGGCCGACATGGAGGCCGCATTCCTTGGCCTCGTCGGCTTCCCACCACCAGCGGCCGGCCCGCTCCGGCTCGCCCGGAGCGACGGCGCGGGTGCAGGGCTCGCAGCCGATCGAAGGGAAGCCCCGGGCATGGAGCGGGTTCACCGGAACGCCCTCGGCCGAGCAGAAGTGGACGACCTGGTCGCGAGTCCAGTCGAAGAGGGGTGCGAACTTGACCAGGTCGCGCTCCGGGTCCCAGCCGGCGAGCTCGACGATGGCCCGGCCGGCGGACTGGTCGGCCCTCAGGCCCGTCACCCAGGCGGCGGCGCCGGCCAGGGCGCGGCCGAGCGGCTCAACCTTGCGAACCTGACAGCAGCCCAGGCGCGCTTCCTTCGAGCCGTAGAAGCCGTTGATGCCGGCCATGGCGACGAAGTCGGCGAGAGCCGCCTTGTCCGGATGCCACGAACGGATCCTCACTCCGTAGCGCCGCTCCGTCTCCTCCCAGACCTTGTAGGTCGACGGGAAGAGGCGGCCGGTGTCGAGGGTCGATACCTCGATGTCGAGGCCGCGCATGAAGATGAAGTGGGCGACGGCCTGGTCTTCTAGGCCGAAGCTGGTGGTGAAGACGATTCGCCCCTCGACTCCCGCCCGCAGCCCCTGGAGCCGCTCGCCCGGGTCGGCCGCGGCGGCGTGGGCCGATAGGGGCGTGAAGGCGTTCATGCCGCGGCCCGAAGCGGGTCGGGCCGGCTGGGCATAAAAGCTCGCAACGGGATCACAGTTAGAAAATCCTTCTAATTCGCTCGGCGGCGCCGCAACTTCCTTCCGGCTTCTCGACTGGCTTTGCGACGATCAGAAAAGCCAAGTTATGCGCCAAAAATTGAGCGGACAATGGGCGTGCGCAAAAGACGCTATTATTGCCGGGCTATTCCGGTTATTAGAATAATATGCTCAATTTCCGGTAGAGGGTAGATGGACGGGACCGACCTCAAGATATTGGCAATCCTTCAGGAGGACGCGTCCGTGTCGGTCGGCGAGATCGCCGGACGGGTCGGGCTGTCCCAGACGCCGTGCTGGCGGCGGATCCAGCGACTCGAGGAAAAAGGAGTCATCCGCCGGCGGGTCGCGCTGCTCGATCCCCACTCGATCGGCCTCGGCCTCACCGTCTTCGTCGAGATCGAGACGGGCGACCACAGCAAGGCCTGGCTCGATCGATTCGCCCAGACGGTTCTCGGAATGCCCGAGGTCATGGAGGTGCACCGGATGGCGGGGGACGTCGACTATCTTCTCCGGGTCGCGGTCGCAGACATGAACGCCTATGACGATTTCTACCGCCGGCTGATCGCGGACCTGCCGATCAAGAACGTCACTTCGCGATTCGCGATGGAGCTGGTCAAGGGCACGACCGCGTTTCCGCTTTCCCCCGATGCTGCGCGCGGGCGGGGAGGGGGGTGAGGTGGACAGGTCAGCGAGGACGGATTCTTTAAATCCTCCCCCGGATTTCTGGGGGAGGGGGACCGCGCGAAGCGCGGTGGAGGGGTTCTTCGGACTCAGCAAGGCCCCTCCACCAGGCTTCGCCTGGTCCCCCTCCCCTGCAAATGCAGGGGAGGAATTTAGGAATAGCCCCGGCCAATCGACGCGGCCGATTGACAGGTTTATTGCGGTGCGGAATGAGGCCGGCGACCCGGTTGGAGCGTTCAAGGCGGATGCCTCGTTATTATTTCAATGTGTCCTGCGAGGGCTATGAATCGACCGACGTCATCGGCGAGTCCTGCCCGAACGACGTCGCGGCGCTGACCGGGGCGCTTCGGGTGGCGAGCGCGGTTCTCCAGAAAAGGCTTCGAGCGGAGGAGCTTTCCGACGACGGCTGGGTCGAGGTGGAGGACGAGAGGCACCGGCCGGTGCTTAGGCTGCCGCTGAGGGCTGCGGCTTATTTGGGCGGAGCGGGATACCCTTGCCTCCCTGGCGCCGAAGGCGACGGGGAGGGGGACCGCCGAAGGCGGTGGAGGGGTGACCTGGTGCGGTCCTTGCGAACTAACCAAGAGCTCGCTGGCCTTGCCCGGTGACCCCTCCACCAGCTTCGCTGGTCCCCCTCCCCATCGCTTTGCGATAGGGAGGCAGAAGGACGCCGCCTTGCTCCGAAAGCCCCCCACTTGATCGCCTGCGCCGATCGGCCCACATCCCTCACATGCTGATCCAGACCGAGTCCACGCCCAATCCCTCGACGCTGAAGTTCCTTCCCGGGCTCGGCGTGATGGAAGCGGGCACCCGCGATTTCGCCACGCCCGAGGACGCCGAAGTGTCGCCGCTCGCCCATGCGATCTTCTCCACCGGCGAAGTGGAAGGCGTGTTCTTCGGCCGCGATTTCATCTCCGTCACGGCCGCTCCCGGAGTGGAATGGCGCGATTTGAAGCCCGAGATATTGAGCATCCTGCTCGACCATTTCTCGAGCGGCTCGCCCTTGTTCCGGGCGGCTTCGGCGGCCGGGATCGAAGTGGCGGGGGAGGAGGATTATGGCGAGGACCCGGCCGATGCGCCGCTCGTCGCCGAGATCCGCGAGCTGATCGAGACGCGGGTCCGGCCGGCGGTGGCCCAGGACGGGGGCGACATCGTCTACCGGGGCTTCCGCAACGGCACCGTCTACCTCGCCCTGCACGGGGCCTGCTCCGGCTGCCCCTCCTCGACCATGACCCTGAAGCACGGCATCGAGAGCCTGCTCAAACATTATGTGCCGGAGGTCGAGGCCGTCGAGGCGGTTTGACCTTGCCCGTCATTGCGACGAAGCAATCCAGTTCCGGACGTCCGAGCCACTGGATTGCTTCGCTTCGCTCGCAATGACGGGAAAGGTCCAATGATCCTCGTCATCGATACCGCCACCGCCGCCTGCTCGGTCGCGCTCGTCGAGGGCGGCGTGCTGGTCGACGAGCGGCACGAGCGGGTCGGTCGGGGCCATGCCGAGCGGCTCGTCCCAATGATCGAGGCGCTTCTGGCCGGCCGGCGGCCCGGCTCGATCCTGGTCGATTGCGGGCCCGGAAGCTTCACCGGGGTGCGGGTCGGGCTGGCGGCGGCGCACGGCCTCGCGATCGGCTGGGGCGTTCCGCTCGCCGGCTATTCCTCGATGGCCGCGGTGGCGGCGGCGGCCGCGGCGGACGGCGAGATCGCGGTTGCGCTCGAGGGCGGACACGGGCAGCTTTTCGTCCAGACGTTCGGCGAGGAGACGATGCGGCCGCTCGACATGCTCCGTTCCCTGCCGCCCATGGAGGCGGCCGCCGCCGTCC
>DASVUW010000144.1:0-6540 GCA_036386845.1 Allosphingosinicella sp.
GGGCGCTCGCCATAAAGCGCGGCGAGGAGATCGGTCCGCGACACGGTTTCGCCGCCCCGTCCGGCGAGGATCTGCAATATTCGGAACTCCGCGCCGTTGAGGGTCGCCCGACCGGTGCCGAGCGCCACGCTGTTGTCGAGCGGATCGAGAATCATGGCTCCGACCCGGAGCGGGGTCCGCGCCGGATCCTCGGCCGCCGACGCCGCCGCGCGCGACGCCGCTCGGCGCAGGGCGGCGCGGATCCGGGCGAGCAGCTCGCCCGGCAGGAAGGGCTTCGCGACGAAGTCGTCGGCGCCCAGGTCGAGCGCCTCGATCTTGTCCCGCTCGGTCCCGCGGCCCGAGACCACGATGATCGGAACGTCGGAGAAGCTGCGAAGCCTCGTCAGCAGCTCGCCCCCGTCGCAGTCGGGAAGTCCGAGGTCGAGCAGCAGGGCGTCGAATTGCCCGGCCTCCAGTGCCCGCACAGCGTCCTCGCCGCGCGACACCGAGACGCTGGCATAGCCGCCATAGGCAACCGACGCCTTGAGGATCGCCAGCAGCGCCGGATCGTCCTCGACGAGAAGGATGCGCGCGCTCACCTCGGGTCCACTCCTGCTGCGCCGGCGCGAAGCCCCAACCGGCGCGGCCGTTCTAGCGCGGCGAGTGCGCCCCGGCAAAGCGGGCCGCAAGCCGCGATTTCGGCGAAGTGAGTGCAACGGCTCGTCGCCCGTCGAGAACATTTGATCCGATTTTCCGATTAGGGTCCGGACCTCTGGCCCCGCTCATGCGTGAAGCCTTTACGGATAGTAGAACACAAGATAAACATTTCGTTTAATATATTAACACTTTGTTTTACAAAGTATCAGTTGCGGTTTTACTGACCGATAAGGGGTTACTTTAAAATTCATGCTTCCCCCGTCCTGGGTGAGGCGTCCGGCAACCGCCGGTTTACTTGTCTTCGAGAACAGGGAGAGTCTTATGTGCTGGAGCTGCGATGTTCAGAGCAAGAGGATTGTCGCCGACGGTTACGCCAACCAGGCCGCGGCATTGTTTCAACACGGTGTCTTCAAGGGGTTTGAGGCCTATGCCCTCGACGATTTGAGCGGCGGTTACAAAAGCGCTCCGCTGAACGCACCCCTGATCCTGGCTCCCGACGACGTTCCCGATACCATCGCAACCACCCGCACCGTCACCGTGAACGGGCCCTCCGTCATCTCGACGATCAACACGCTCGGCGACCAGGACTTCTTCCAGGTCGAGCTGGTCGCTGGCCACATTTACGACATCGGCCAGTATCTGGTCGCCGGCGGTCCCAGCGGCATTCCGCTGAGCGACGCCTATCTCGAGATCTACGATTCGGCCGGCAACCTGCTCACCAACGCCGACGGCGGCGGGCCGGCCACGTCCGCCGCAGGGCTCGACGCTTTGCTCACCTTCATCCCGAAAGAGAGCGGCATCTATTACATCAACGCCCGCGCCTTCGACCAGAATCCGGACAACGGCACCACGGGCGACGCGGTCGGCGACTATGAGCTGTTCGTCAACGACGTGACCAACCAGCCGACCTACACGCCCTATTACGACATCGACAGCCCGCTCCACTCGATCGACTGGGGCAGCCAGGTCGACCGCACCTCGCGCAACCCCGACGGCGCCGAAGGCCCGCGGATCACCGGCAACGACTTCACCGGAGTCGGCTGGAACCCCTACGGGATCGAGGGCAAGAACGTCATCACCGTCTACTTCGCCAAGGCCGGCGACGTCTTCGTCAGCCAGGATCCGACCAATCCGGGCCTGACCGAGAACATCGTCGCCCAGGGCCTCACCTCCTGGGAGAAGGCCGCCTTCATGGAGGCGTTCAAGCTCTACGAGAATGTCGCGGACCTGGTCTTCGTCGAGGTCCAGAACCGCGCCGAGGCGGACTTCAAGATCATCACCTACGAAGGCACGCCGGGCGTCGGCGCCTCGCTGCTCGGCCGAATGAATCCCCCGAACGAGGGCAATGAGGGCCAGGCCGAGTTCAACTCCGGCGACGTCCGCTGGACCGAGGCCGGCCTTCAGAAGGGCGGCTTCTACTTCCCGACGCTCCTCCACGAATTCGGCCACGGCCTGGGCATGGCCCACCCCCATGACAATGGCGGGCGCTCCAGCATCATGCGCGGCGCTGGCAGCTCTACGACCGTCGGCCCCGTGACGGTGCCGGTGGGCATCGGCGGCGCCATGGGCGATTTCAACCTCAGCCAGCAGGTCTTCACCATCATGTCGTACAATGACGGCTGGTCGACCTCACCCTACGGCCAGCCGCGCTCCGGCGGCCCCACCGGCACCCAGGTCGACCATTACGGCTGGGTCGCCTCGCTGAGCCCGCTCGACATCGCCGTCATCCAGGACAAATATGGGGTCAACGAGGAATATCGGACCGGGAACGACGTCTATGAGCTGAAGGACGTCAACGCGCCGGGAACCTACTACGAATCGATCTGGGACGCGGGCGGAATCGACGAGATCCGCTATGTCGGGTCCCGCGACTCCGTCATCGACCTTCGCGCCGCGACTCTGAAATATGAGGAAGGCGGCGGCGGCCGGGTCTCCTATGCGTGGGGCATCCACGGCGGCTTCACCATCGCCAATGCGGTCACGATCGAGAATGCCACCACCGGCGGCGGCAACGACGCTCTCATCGGCAACGACGCGGCCAACCGCCTCGATGCCGGATCGGGCAACGACACGCTTACCGGCGGCGCCGGCGACGACATCCTGATCGGCGGAATCGGCGCGGACTCGCTGACCGGCGGCGGCGGTGCGGACACGTTCCGCTTCGGCAGCGGCGACAGCGGCGTCGCAGTCGGCAGGGACACGATCACCGACTTCCAGAAGGGTGCGGACAAGATCGACCTCGCCGGGGCGTCAACCTTCATCGGAAGCAACCTCTTCACCGGAACCGCGGGCGAGGTGCGCTACGCCGGCACTTCGGACCAGACGGTGATCGAGCTCGACTCGAACGGCGACCGGATCACGGATATCCAGATCGTTCTTTCCGGCGCCGTGCAGCTCGACTTCAGCGACTTCGTCGGAGTCCGGGCCGCACCGACGCAGGCGAGCGACCTGCTCTTCGGCACCGCCGGCGACGACGTCATCTCGGCGCTCGCCGGCGACGACGTCGTCTCCGGGCTCGGGGGTTCCGATTCGCTCAACGGCGGCTCGGGCGACGACGTCCTCATCGGCGGCGGAGGGCGCGACTTCCTGACCGGCGGGACGGGTTCCGATATCTTCGTGCTCGAAAGCGTGAGCGACAGCGCCAGAGGAGCGGGCCGGGACCGGATCAACGACTTCCAGTCGGGAGTCGACAAGATCGACCTCAGCGCGATCGGTGCCTTCAACTTCATCGGCACCGGCGCCTTTTCGGGTTCCGGCGCCGAATTGCGCTACTCGTCGAACGGCATCAGCACCTTCATCGAAGGCGATCTGGACGGCGACAAGATGGCCGACTTCCAGATCGAGCTCGGCGGTGCGGTCATGCCGGTCGCCAGCGACTTCATCTTCGCCTGAGGGAATCACGCAGACGAGAAGGGCGCTCCGGCCGCGGCCGGGGCGCCTTTCGCGTGAATCAGGGCCCCGGGCTCTCCCGCGGAGTCAGGACCTCGTCGAGCACTCCGGACAGGGTCTCGAGCCGATAGGGCTTGAAAACCACCGGCCGGCCCGCTCCGCCCGCCCGGCTGATCTCGTCGCTATAGCCGGTGGTGAGGACGATCGGCACGCCGGGAAGCACCGGCCCCAATGCCTCGGCGAGTTCGATCCCGCTCATCCCCGGCATGACGACGTCGGTGAAGACCGCGTCGATTCCGCCCGTCCGGGCAAGCTCGAGCGCCTCTGCTCCGGTACGGGCGCGAACCACCGAGTGGCCGAGCTCGACCAGCAGGGTCTCGGCGAAGGCGCCGACTTCCTCGTTGTCGTCGACGAGGAGGATCCGGCCGGTGCGGTGCTTGAGCACGGCTTCGGGCTCGGGTCGGGCCGCGGGCGCCTCGCCGCGTTCGCTGCAGGGCAGGACGAGGGTGACGGTCGTTCCCTCGCCGACCACGCTTTCCACCTGCACGTCGCCGCCCGTCTGGGCCGCGAAACCGTAGACCTGGCTGAGGCCGAGGCCGGTGCCCTTGCCGACCGACTTGGTGGTGAAGAAAGGTTCGAAGACCCGGCTCAAAACTTCCTCGTCGATCCCCGTGCCATTGTCGCTGACCGCGACGAAGATGGCCGGCCTCCCGTCGGCTAGGGGAGGGGCTTCGCCGGTGTGGAGGGTCAGCGCGCCGCCCTCCGGCATGGCGTCCCGGGCGTTGACCGCGATGTTGAGGATCGCGGATTCGAGCTGCGCCGGATCGGCCTCGATCGGACACAGGCCCCCGGCCAGGTCGGTCCGTATCTCGACCCGCTCGCCCAAGGTCCGGTCGAGGAGGTCGGTCATGCCCTTGATGTGGGCGTTGAGGTCGATCACCTCGGGCTGAAGCGGCTGGCGGCGGGCGAAGGCGAGCAGCTGGGAGGTCAAAGCGGCCGCTCGCCCGGCGGTCTGGACGATCGCCTCGGCGAATCGGATCCTCTTGGCCTCGGCGATGCCGGGGCGGCGCAGGATATCGGCCGAGCCCTGAATGACGGTCAGCAGATTGTTGAAATCATGGGCGATTCCGCCGGTGAGCTGGCCCAGCGCCTGCATCTTCTGAGCCTGGCGCAATTGCTCTTCGGCATGGGCACGCTCCTCGACCTGTACCTGGAGCTCCGCATAGGCGCCGCTCAGGGCTTCGGCCCGTTCCGCGAGCTCACGATTGGCCCGGCGAAGCGCGGTATGGGCGATTCCGAGCACGAGCACGACGAGGGACGCCATCAGAACGAGCAGGCCGATATAGCCGTAGCGGGTCAGGCGGCGCGACAGCGGCTCCTGGACGGCGCCCAGATAGACGGTGCCGATCCGTTTGCCGCCCCGCACCACCGGAACCGCCGCCTCGACGTCGTTGGCGCTCGCCGGGGAGGCGCCGAGGGTTCGGGGAAGCGCCCCCGGCCGCCGCTCATAGCCCGCGAACAGGATCCTTTCCGGCGTGTAGATCCCTGCCGCGTTGATCTCCGGATTGACCCGAAGCGCATCCACCGCCTCCTGGGCCGCCGCGGCGTCGCCGAAGTCGAGGGCCGCGGTGGCGCTGGCGGCGAGGATGTCGGCCTGGACCTTGGCTTCGCGCAATTTCTGCTCGCGATAGACTCCCTCGTTCTGGAAGACGACTCCGAGCCCGATGGCGAGCAGCAGCAGCGCCATCACGCCGGCGGCGATCGGCACGTTCGGCCAGCGTTCGGCGAGCCGGACGGCCGGGCGCATCACGGCCTCCGAACGGTGAGGGCTATCCCGAGCAGCCTCGAGCTGATCCCGAGACCGCTCCGTGCCGCCTGCGCCTCGTCGATGTTGAAGCGCACCCGGCCCTGATGGATGACGAAGTGGATCATCCCGCTCTGACCTCCGGCGCGGGCGTCGGTGACGGTGAGCACCGGCTTGCCCTGGAGCCCCTGGAGCAGCGCGGGCGCACTGCCCTGCACGAAAGCGACGTGGCACCCCCCGGCCGATCCGGGCGCCCCGAGCCGCCGGACCTGGAGGGGATGGCCGTCGACCTGCTGTCCCCGCGCGGCCTCGTCGATCAGCCGCCCGAACGGGTCGCCTCCGAGGACGCAGATGTGGAGCGCAGCGCCCGGCCGGGGCCTGGCCCCCGCCGGCCAGGCGACATAGGCCGGGAATTTGGTGAGGAAGGCCGCCTTGACGGCGACGTCGCTCGGAGGCGCGGCCGCCGCCGCCGGCAAGGCGAGCAGCGCCGCGGGCGCCGCAAGGAGGCGAAGCAGCCGGCAGGTCGCGGAGGGGAGGCGCCCGGGCATCAGAATCGAAGCCGGGTGCCGAGATAGACGCTGCGCTCGATCCGCTGGGCGCGGCCCGCGTCGTTGCTCTCGACATGGGACTTGTGAAGCAGATTGTTGCCGGCGGCGTAGAGTTCGATCGCCTCCGAGGCTCGCCAGGCGAGGCGGGCGTCGGCCTCGACATAGCCGCCCAGGCCGCTGCCGCCGAGGTCGTCGACGCCCCTCAGGCCGAGGTCGAGCTGGAGACGGTCGGTCAGGTCCAGCTGCGATCGCGCAACGACCTGATAGTTCGGGTCGGCTCCGAGCGAGGCGCGGTCGGCGAGGTCGACCGCGCCGTTCTTCAGCCTGAAATCCTTGTCGAGCACGGCGGCCCCGAGGCTCGCCCGCCACCGGCTCGAAAGCTGGTGGGTCAGCCAGGCCTCGGCTCCGTAGGTGCGGCCCTTGAGGCTGTTCTGCAGCCGGATGGGAAGCGGATTGCCGGTGAATTCGGTCGTCCGGATGTCGTCGTAGAGATTGTAGAACAACGAGACGTTGAGGGTGGTGGAAGCGCCGGGCCGGCCCCGATAGCCGGCTTCCAAGGCGATCAGCTTCTCGCTCTCGAAATTGTCGGCCTGGGCGAGCAGGGGCAGGAAGACGAGCTGACGGTCGATCCTCGAGGGAGTCCGCACCGCGCGCGACACGGAG
>DASVUW010000145.1:0-3695 GCA_036386845.1 Allosphingosinicella sp.
CTGCTATAGCGGCCGTCCCGAAAGGCTTTCTCACGCATCGGAAGCTTCAACATCTCTTCAAACGACAGGCTATCGCCCGGCCTGAGAGTACCCATATCGTACCGGAAACGATAAAGATTGCCAAAGCGGTTCCCCTGTCTCTTCTCAAGAAATGCTTTTATTTCTTCCAAGCTATCCGGGGAGTCTCCAAATAGCTCCAGATAACGTTGATATCGTCCAATGATCTCCGTATTAGTGAATGCAAATTGGGCGGGGTAAGTCAGCTCAATGACGATATCGCTTACCTTCCTCTTGCTGACGTTCCTCACGAGGATCGGCAGTCGCAGATCCGAAGCCACCTGGTCAGGTGGGTTGAAGATAAAAATCGCGACCAAGGGGTGAGGCGACTCGACTTTCGGATTCTCGAATTGGAATGGTGTCGAGAAGGCGACATCGAGCTTAGGTCGAAAAAGAGTTCTATTTCTTACGGCTAAAAAAGTCGCGAAAAGGAGGCCAACGGCTCCAACGATTAGACCAAGCACTGGAAGAAGATTCATCCCATCTCTCTCCGCAACCGGCGATGCATGGCATTTCAAAGTCCGCACGGAACGAATACAATTCGCTGTGGCCCTAGCTGGCAAATCGTAGCGGTTCCACGCGCGGGGTAATCCAAGCGCTGGTGGTTTAAGTCGCGAAGCCCGGATCCAGGCGGTAGGCCTTGCGCAGGAGCGCGGGCCAGGCGAGCGCTCCGGCGGCGAGCTTGAGGCCGACCTTGCCCTGCTGGGCGGTGACTTCGGGCGAGCCCTGGGGCGGGTTGTTGAGATTGCCCTCGCCGGCCGACAAGGCGAGGATCTGGGCCTCGCAGGCGCGCTCCAGGAAGTACATCCTGACGAACGCCTCGCCGATCGTCTCGCCGACCGTCAGGGTGCCGTGGTTGCGAAGCAGCATCGCGCCCTTGGAGCCGAGATCGGCGACGATCCGCTCGCGCTCGTCGAGGTCGACCGCGACCCCCTCATAATCGTGATAGGCGACCTCGTCGCGGACCAGCATCGCCGTCTGGGTGAGCGGGAGAAGCCCCTCGCCGTGCGCTGACACGGCCTGGCCGTGAGGCGTGTGGAGGTGGATCACGGCCTGGGCGTCCTGGCGCGCCATGTGGATCGCCGAATGGATGGTGAAGCCGGCCGCGTTGGTCATGAAAGGCGTGTCGCCGACCGGGTTGCCGTCCATCCCGACCTTGACGAGGCTCGAGGCGGTCACCTCCTCGAACATCAATTGGTACGGGTTGAGCAGGAAATGATGCTCCGGCCCGGGCACCCGCGCGGAGAGGTGGGTGAAGACGAGGTCGTCCCAGCCGTAATAAGCGACCAGCCGGTAGGCCGCGGCGAGGTCCACCCTGATCTTCCACTCCTCGGGCGAGACCCGATCCTTCATCGGCGGTATGTCGAGCGAGGCGAGCGGGGCGAGGTCCGCCATATTCTGCCCGATCGCTTCGACACGTCCCATTTTCGGCTCCTCCGGCTGAGCGGACTTTCTATAGCGGCGGGCCCGGATCGCCAAGCTTTGCGACACCGGCCCCCTGCGCCGAATTCCTGGTGTGACTCAAATCACATTCTCCGATAATTTTCATGCTAGGATCACGCGGCTGGCAGGGGGGCGATCGGGTGGCGGAAGTGCGCGGGATCAAGAAGGACGTCGTCGCTCTCATCCTGTTCGGACGCGGCGACCGTCAGCGTTTCGTCCAGGAGACGCCCATCCTTCCCGACGTCTGGGAGCTTTTCGCCGAGGCGCCGACGCAGCGGCAGGACTTGCTCATCACCCCGCTCGCCGACCATTCGGCCATCGCCGTCTTGCGCGAGATCAAGGCCCAGCTGAAGGCCAGGCTCGAGAGGCCAGGGCTGTCGGCGGACCGGCTTCGCAAAGAACTCGCCCAAGCCGAGCTCGCGCCGCTTCAAAACTATGTCGGCGTCCGCCTGACCTTCGAGGAGATGCTCAGCGTCGTCCTGCCTCGAACGGCCTGGACCGCCAAGGCTCGCGACCGATTCGACCCGGACGGAAGACCGCCTCTCGATCCCGCGGATGCGTTCGAGCAAGTCTGCGACGCCGCTCTTGGACGCAGGCCTCGAAGCGTGCCGTTGCGCGGCCAGCTGCTCGATGTCGCCCGGATCCTCACCTTGATCGCCGCAATCAGCGTCAGTCAGGACCCGACCCTCAAGGAGATCGGCAGGCTCGAGGAGCTTGAGCCCTTGGCCCCTCGCATTGCCTTGGAGATTGGATCGCTGATCGAGCGGCTCAGGCGACTCGGAGACCCGGAGCCGCTGATCGCGCGGGTTACCAGCAACCGTCCGGTGTTGCAGGCGACGCTCGCCTCCCGCGAGACGGTCAAGGCCGATGCCGCCTTCCGGGTGTTCGACGTCCGCTGTCAGGATATCACCTGGGCGGTGATCGATTCGGGCATCGAGCGCGATCACCCGGCTTTCAGGCGCCGCGACCCGCAGCCGGGCGAATCGAGGAGCCGGGTCGTCCGCTCCTACGAGCTCGGGATCCTGAGGCCGCTGCTCAATGCCGCCTACGAGGACGATGCGAAATCGAACCCGGCCCTGAAGCTTTGCGTCAAGGGCTCGAAGCTGAGCCGGGCGGAGGCGGAAGCCTATCTCGAAAAGGCCTATCAATCCTTCAGCACCGACATCCTCGACTGGTCGTCGATCGAGCCGCTGCTGCGCCTGGCCGATCCGAGCGTACCGGTCGACGGGCACGGCACCCATGTCGCCGGAATCATCGGCGGGGACTGGGCCGACCCCAAATCCGGCAAGGCGATCGTCAAGGGCCTGTGCCCGGACATCAACCTGATGGACTTCCGGATCATCGGCCAGGATCTCGACGAAACCGAGTTCGCTGTGCTCGGCGCGCTTCAGCTGGTCCGTTATCTCAACAGCCACAACCGCTACATCGTCGTCCATGGCGTCAATCTCAGCCTGTCGATCCCCCACAAGGTCGGAAGCTTCGCATGCGGCCGGACTCCGGTCTGCGTCGAGGCCGAACGGCTGGTCGGCGCTGGGATCACCGTCGTCGCCGCCGCGGGCAATGCGGGCTATCATGAATTCCAGACCAGCGGCCCGCCCTACCGCGGCTATGCGCAGGTCAGCATAACCGATCCCGGCAATGCCGACGGCGTGATCACCGTCGGAGCGACCCACAAGAACGAGCCGCACGCTTACGGTATCTCCTACTTCTCCAGTCGCGGGCCGACCGCCGACGGAAGGATGAAGCCCGATCTGGTCGCGCCCGGCGAGCGGATCGAAAGCAGCCTGCCGAACAATGAGAAGGGGCCGCTCGACGGCACCAGCCAGGCCGCGCCCCACGTCAGCGCCGCCGCGGCGATGCTGATGGCCCGCTATCCCGAGCTGAACCGCGAGCCGCGCCGGATCAAGTCGATCTTGTGCGAGAGCGCCACCGATCTCGGCCGGGAGCGCATTTTCCAGGGCCACGGCCTGCTCGACATATTGCGGGCGCTGCAATCTTTCTGAGAAAGGGCGACGACATGGATCATTTCACCCTCGAGGCGCTTCCCGCCCAATATGGAGATTGCCTGCTTCTTCACTACGGAACCGACCAGAAGCCCGGCCTGATCCTGATCGACGGCGGGCCCGAGGACGTCTGGGAGGATTCGCTGGAGCCTCGGCTGAAGGCGCTCGCCGCGGCGCGCCCCGGCTTCAAGA
>DASVUW010000146.1:0-2415 GCA_036386845.1 Allosphingosinicella sp.
GAGGGGGGAAGAAGCCTCCGTGCTGCACCGCAACATTTCTCTTGAAACCCCGCGCCGACTCGCTTATGTTGCATCGCAGCATAGACCTCGAAGGAACACCCAATGGCCGATCAGCAGAACCAGACCCCGACCGCCGCCGCGGCCGTCGACGCCACGGCGAAAGCTTCGGCCGCGATCGCGAAGGCCGCCACCCCGGCCGTGACCGAGAAGGCCGAGGCTCCCGCCGCCGCCGCCAGGGCCGCCGCCGCTCCGGCGAAGGCCGCCGCGAAGGGCATCAAGGCCGCCACCGCCGCGTCGGCGAAGCCGGCCCGCAAGACCCGCACCGCGAAGGCCGCCAAGCCGGCCCGCAAGGCCGGCCGCCCGGCCAAGCGCGCCGCCGCCGCGACCGCGACCACCAATGCTGCCACCCGGACCACCCGCATTCAGAACGAAGGAACCCGCATCATGAAGAAAGAGACCGCCCAGGTCGCCGACCGCCTCCAGGCCGTCTTCGGCGACGTCAACGAGCGCGCCCGCACCCAGATCGAGCGCAACACCCGAATCGCCGAAGAGATGACCGAGCTCAGCAAGGGCAATGTCGAGGCGTTCGTCGCCTCCACCAAGGTCGTCGCCAAGGGCCTCGAGACCGTCGGCCAGGAAGTCGCCGAGTACAGCCGCAAGAGCTTCGAGGACGCTTCCGCGGCCCTGAAGAGCTTCACCGAGGTGAAGTCGGCCACCGACTTCTTCCGTCTGCAGAGCGAGTTCGCCCGCAGCCAGTTCGACGGCCTCGTCGCCGAGGGCAGCAAGCTCTCCGAGACGATGATCAAGCTCGCCGGCGACGTCGCCGAGCCTCTCGCCAGCCGCTACTCGGTCGCCGCCGAGCGCGTTAAGGCCGTCGCCGCTTACTAAGTAAGCCGCAGCGCCAGCTGGTGCAGTAAGGGCGGCCCCCCCGGGGGCCGCCCTTTTTGCGTCCGGGAACGCTCGGGCGGGTCGAGCTTTGGAATCGGTGCCGGGAAGCACTTGCCGGTAATCGGCCCGTTGCCATATCAGGGGCGCGTATGGATTGGGATGAGATCGTGGCCGCGGACGAGCGCAAGGGCGGGGACGTCGACGACCCCGGTCTCGGCGTCGCCACGCGCACCCGCACCCGGACCAAGACTCCTTCGCCCTACAAGGTGCTGATGCTCAACGACGACTATACCCCGATGGAGTTCGTCGTTCAGGTCCTCCAGATGTTCTTCAAGATGGGGATCGAGGACGCGACCCGGGTGATGCTCGCCGTCCACCAGCGCGGAGTCGGGGTGTGCGGCGTCTTCAGCTACGAGGTCGCCGAGACCAAGGTCGCGCAGGTCATCGACTATGCGCGGCAGAACCAGCACCCCCTCCAGTGCACTCTTGAGAAGGCGTAGCGCGTCCCCTCCCTGGAAGGGAGGGGTTAGGGGTGGGTCCGCCGAAGGCGGCCGAAACTCCGAGGCCCTGAGGCTCGCTCCGCTCGAACCCACCCCCAGCCCCTCCCTTCCAGGGAGGGGAGTCATCTTGCCTCCCCCCGCGAAAGTCTTAAGACCCTCCCATGGACCGCATCATCATCCGCGGAGGCAACCGCCTCGAGGGCCGGATCCCCGTTTCCGGAGCCAAGAACGCGGCTCTGACCCTTCTGCCCTGCGCGCTTCTCACCGACGAGCCGCTGACGCTGCGCAACCTGCCGCGCCTCGCCGATGTCGACAGCTTCGGCCACCTCCTCAACCAGCTCGGGGTCTCGACCACCGTCGAGGGCGCGCGTGCCGACGAATATGGCCGGGTGATGACCCTGCGCGCCTCCAACCTCGCCTCGACCGTCGCGCCCTACGACATCGTCCGCAAGATGCGGGCCTCGATCCTCGTCCTCGGACCGCTGGTCGCCCGGGCCGGCGAGGCGACGGTTTCGCTGCCCGGCGGCTGCGCGATCGGGATGCGCCCCGTCGACCTCCACCTCAAGGCCCTGGAAGCGCTAGGCGCCGAGATCGAGGTCGCGGCCGGCTACGTCCGCGCCAAGGCGCCGAAGGGTGGCCTGGTCGGAGGAACGATCACCTTCCCGTTCGTCTCCGTCGGGGCGACCGAAAACGCCCTGATGGCCGCGGTGCTAGCCAAAGGCGAGACGGTGATCGAGAATGCCGCGCGCGAGCCCGAAATCACCGATCTCGCCAAATGCCTGATCGCGATGGGCGCCGAAATCGAGGGGCTGAGAACCGATACGCTCACCATCCGCGGCAAGGACCGCCTCCACGGCGCCACCTATGCGGTAATGGCCGACCGGATCGAGGCGGGGAGCTACGCCTGCGCGGCCGCGATTACGGGCGGCTCGCTCGAGCTGGTCGGCGCCCGCAAGGATTCGATGCCGTCGATCCTGTCGGGCCTCACCGACGCGGGCCTGATCGTCGAGGACACCCGCGACGGCCT
>DASVUW010000147.1:0-2532 GCA_036386845.1 Allosphingosinicella sp.
AGCGGACCGGTCGTCTCCGACGTCCAGGGGACCAAGATCCAGGGACTGATCGAGCGCGGAGTCTCCGAAGGCGCGACCCTCGTCGTGGGCGGCCCCGGCAAGCCCGAGGGCCTCGACCGGGGCTATTACGTCCGCCCGACCGTCTTCGCCGACGTGGACAACCAAATGGCCATCGCCCGCGAGGAGATATTCGGGCCCGTCATGTCGATCATCGGCTATGAGGACGAGGAGCAGGCGGTGCAGATCGCCAACGACACGCCCTACGGCCTCGCCGCCTACGTCCATTCTTCCGACACCGGCCATGCCCGCCGTGTCGCCGCTCGCCTGCGAACGGGGCAGGTCAACATCAACAGCGCCGAGACCGACTTCATGGCTCCGTTCGGGGGTTACAAGCAGTCGGGCAACGGCCGCGAATGGGGCGACCACGCCTTCGAGGAGTTCCTCGAGACCAAGGCCATCCTCGGCCACGCCTGAGGATCGCCGTCGCCCCAGCGAAGGCTGGGGCCTCAGGGGGTGAAGGGCCCGGCGTTCTTCACCCGCCGGGACCCCAGCCTTCGCTGGGGTGACGGAGGAGACCCAACGCCCCCGGATCATTTCGCTGAGCCCTTTCAGGAGCGCACCTGATGGAAATGGAATTGATGGCGGAAGGGCTCGAATTCCCCGAGGGTCCGGTGGCGATGGCGGACGGCTCGGTCATCGTCGCCGAGATCAAGGGCCGGCGGATCACCCGGGTGCGGCCCGACGGGTCGAAGGAGGTTTTGGCCGAGACGGGCGGCGGGCCCAACGGACTCGCCGTCGGCCCGGACGGCGCCTTGTGGATCGCCGACAATGGTGGCGCCTTCTCCTGGCACGAGGAGATGGGACTGACCATCCCGGGGCCGACTCCGCCGGGGCATGAAGGCGGCTCCATCCGGCGCCTGGAACTTGCTTCCGGACGGCTGGAGACAGTCTTCGAGAGCATCGACGGCCGACGGCTGATCGGACCGAACGACCTGGTCTTCGATTTGCAAGGCGGTCTTTGGTTCACGGACCATGGCTGCACGACCGGGGACGGCCGCCGATACGGCGCCCTCTGCTACGCCGCCCGGGGGGTAGTCACTCGGCAGCGCGACGGCCTCGTCTCCCCCAACGGAATTGGGCTCTCTGCGGACGGCAGGACGGTCTATGTCGCCGACACCTGGCTCCAGCGCCTCTGGGCCTTCGACGTGGAGGCGCCCGGCATTCTCGCGCCGCCGGGTCTCGCGCCGGGCCGGGTCGTCGCCAACCTTCCCGGCTACCAGCTGCTCGACAGCCTCGCGGTCGAGGCCGACGGCGGGGTCTGCGTCGCGACCATCGTCAACGGCGGGATCACCGCGATCGCGCCCGACGGAAGCTTCGAGCACTACCCGGTCCCCGATCCGGTCTGCACCAACATCTGCTTCGGAGGCGGGGACATGCGCGACGCCTGGATCACGGCGTCGGGCACGGGCCGGCTCTACAAGGCGAGGTGGCCCCGGCCGGGCCTGAAGCTGGCCTTCAACGCATGACCGTCGCCCCAGCGAAGGCTGGGGCCCCAGGGGGTGAAAGGCTCGGCGGTCTTCACCCGCCGGGGTCCCAGCCTTCGCTGGGACGACGCGATTCCTCCCGCCACCGAGCCCGGATCATCTCGCTGGTCTCGCGCGATCCGTCGTGGCTCCAGCCGGGCTCGCGGACGAGATAGGCGAGCTTGGCCTTGAGCCCCGGAGCGCGCCAGGCGTCTCTGGCCATCTCCACCCATTCATGGAGCGCCGCCCAGAAGAGGTTGTAGGACCCCAATGGCTTCACGATCCCGTAGCGGGGCGGATCGTCGTCGCGCTCGGGCTCGAAGCTTCCGAACAGCTTGTCCCAGAGTATGAAGACGCCGGCATAATTGCGGTCGAGATAGCGCGGGTTGACGGCGTGGTGGACGCGGTGGTGGGCTGGAGTGTTCATCACCGCCTCGAACCATCGCGGCATCCGCCGGATCGCCTCGGTGTGGATCCAATATTGGTAGACGAGGTTCACCCCGACGCAGAAGAACACCATCGCCGGAGGGAAGCCGATCAGGAAGAGCGGCAGCCGGAACAGGAAATTGAGGCTGATGAAGCCGGTCCAGGTCTGCCTCAGCGCGGTCGAGAGATTGTAGCGCTCGGACGAATGGTGGACGACGTGGCTCGCCCAGAACCAGCGGACCCGGTGCGCGGAGCGGTGGAAGACATAATAAGCGAAGTCGTCAAGAACAAAGCAAAGCACGAACGCCCACCAGGCATAGCCGATGTCGATCAGGTGGAAGCCGTAGATCCAGATGGACAGCGCCGCGACCAGCCCGGCGGAGAGGATGCCCGCGACAAGGCTGCCGAAGCCGAGGCCGAGCGAGGTGAGGGTGTCCTTGCCCTCGTGCAGCCGCTTCTGCTGCCGCCGCGCCACCCAGAATTCGAGCATGAGCAGACCGACGAAGCCGGGGATCGACCAGTAGACGGGGTTAGGGAGCTCGGGCACGGAAGGGAGACTATCGTGGAACCACCGTCATTGCGA
>DASVUW010000148.1:0-10047 GCA_036386845.1 Allosphingosinicella sp.
TCAGGGCGATCGCGAACAGGTAGGGCACCCGCAGGAGCCTGGTATACCCCAGGCCCACCGCCCTCAGGCTGTCCAGCTCCGACGACAAGGCAAGCTTGCGGAACGCGAACAGGGTGCCGAGCAGAAGCCCGATCGGGATCCCGAGTGCCAGATATTCCGGAACCAGATTGCCCAGCATCCGCCACACGACGCCGACCGGACCGCCCTCGCTGACCACGAAGTCGAACAATCTCAGCATCTTGTCGAGGATCAGCAGCATCGCCGCCAGGGTCAGGGTCGCAAGCAGCGGCACGAGGATGAGCCGGGCGAGATAGCGGTCGATCTGGGTCGCGAGGGTCACCTTAAGATCAAAGAGGCGATTTGACCGGCTTTTCAAGCGCTATTGCATTTCCAACCGTCATTGTCGCGAAAGCCGGAAGCCATGAACACCGCCGTTCGAGGCTTTCATCCCGCGCCGTTCATGGATCCCGGGTCAGGCCCGGGACGACGATGCGCAGGTCGATACCTGCTTAAGCCTGTAACGGTCATGCAACGGTTGCGACTAAAATCGTTCGGCGTGGATATTCGCGGCGTCCCCCTCGTTCGGCCTGACCTAGGTTAATCAGGAAACGCATATGATGAAACTCGCTTTGGCCGCCTCAGCGGCCGCTCTGATCGTCGCAAGCCCAGCCCTCGCCCAGGAAGTCGACCGGAGCTGGACCGGCTTCTATGTCGGCGGGCAGGCCGGCTACGGCTTCCAGCCCGGCGACGGCGACGAGACGATCCTGTTCGACACGAATCTCGACGGGTCTTTCGGCGACAATGTGAACACGTCGGCCGGCGCGAACGCCTTCTCGCCCGGCTTTTGCGGCGGCACGGCGCTCGGCGCGACCCCGGGCGACGGCTGCCGCGGCGACCGCGACCGGATCGAATATGGCGCTCACGCCGGCTTCGACTATGAGACGGAGGGCGGGATCGTCCTCGGGATCGTCGGCGACTATAACCGCTCCCGCCAGAGCGACAGCGTCAGCGCCTTCAGCACCACGCCCGCCCGCTACACCATGACCCGGCGGCTTCGCGACGTCTTCAGCCTTCGCGCACGCGCCGGAGTGTCGGCCGGCTCGAGGCTCCTCTACGGCACCGCCGGGGTCGTCCGGGGAAGCATCCGCAACAGCTTCACGACCAGCAACGCGGTGAACAGCTTCACCGGCAACGGCAATGAGAAGGGCTGGGGCTATGCCGTCGGCGGCGGACTCGAGCAGCGGCTTGGAGCGAACTTCTCGGTCGGCCTGCAATATCTCTACCGGAGCATCGACGCCGGCGACTATGTCGTTCGCGCCGGACCCGGGACGGCCGGGCTCACCAACCCGTTCCGGATCGTCAATCCCAACGGAACCGACTTTGCCCGAAGCGACGACGATTTCACGTCGCACGGAGTGAACCTGACGGCGAGCTTCCGCTTCTGACCGGTCGCGAAGCAAGGCAGGTCGCGGCGCAACCGACTGCGCCGCGACCTGTTGCCTCGAAGGCGCTCAGGTCGCTCGGCGGATCAGCTTGACGATCAGCAGCAGGATCACCGCCCCGAGCAGCGAGTAGAGGAAGGCCTTCATGTCGAGCGGGCCGTTGAGGATCGAGGCGCCCCCGCCGAACAGCCAGCCGGCGATGAGGGCGCCGACGATACCGACCACGATGTCGAAGATGAGTCCGCCGCCGCTCTTGGTGATGATCCCGGCGAGCCAGCCGCAGACGGCGCCGACGATGAGGATGATAATGAGGTTCATGTCTTTCTCCCCCGGCACGCAGGCTTGAAAGGCGCGGCCGATAGGGCAAGGACGTTTCGGAGGCGGTCCGGTTCCGCCGACACGGATCGGGGGCGAAGAGAGGCGCCCTTCCAGGCGGGCGCCCCATTCGCGATGGCTCGAATTCGACCGATCAGCCGCCCTTGACGAGAGTCCCGAAAAGGTCGCCTGTCGTGGTTCCGACATGAACCTTGAAGGCGCCCGGATTGGCCTTGAGGGCGTCAAGCTGGGCGTCCGTGATCTGGTCGCAATCCTCGCTGTCGTTGCCGGCCTTCGGCACATCGAGCGTCGCGATCGCGTTCCCGTCCGGGCTGACCACGTGGCCGACCGTCATCGTCACTCCGGCGGCGAGCTCTAGATCGGTGCACAAGGTGTTGGTGGCGTCGTTGAGGCTGATTTCGGCCTTGCCGGACCCAGTGGCGCTCCCGGCCGGCTTGAGCATCGCCGTATATTCGAAGCCCACGGCGTCGGTTGCTTCCTCGGCCACCGTCTCGCAGCCGCCGAGCATTGCGACAATGCCCGCCGACGCTAGCGCAAGCGCTGCTTTGGTACGCATCCACGTTCTCCTTGAAAATTGCGGGCCGTCCCATCGCGGCCCGAAGCAAAAGCGAGCAAGGGCCGTGAATCGTTCCACCGGCGGCACGGTAATCGCCGCTCACCCGCGGCCAAGCGTCGCCACCAGCATGAGTGCGCCCACCGACCCGGCGGCGAGGCCGGCCACGAGGACCGCGCCGGCGGCGGCGTCCTTGGCCGCGCCGATCTCGCGGGCGCGGTCGGGATGGAGATGGTCGAGCAGATATTCGAGCGCGCCGTTGGCAAGCTCGAACGAGAGCACGAGCGCGATCGACAAAGCGATCAGCGCCCACCAGAGCGGCCCCGGCTCCGGGGCGAGCGTGACGGAGACGGCCGCGAGGGCGAGCGCGCACTGGCCTCGAAAGCTGCTTTCCCGGGCGAAGACGATTCGGAGGCCGGCGACCGCGAAACCGAGCCGCTCGGCGAATCGACGGTTCTTCATCGGGCGGGGATCGGTGCCGTTCAAATCGCCTTCCTGGCCGATTCGTCCCGCGCCGGGATGGCGGCCGGCATGTGCAGGCCAGGGAGAAAAGGTGCAGCGCGCGTGCGCAGGTAGCGCGGCAGCCCCGACGAAGGCGGGCAAAAGACGACCTGGCGGGATTTGTCCGGAGCGTCGAGGGAAACTCGCTCTGGGTAGGTCCGGCTCAGGAAGGCGCCGCATTTGCCGAATCGACGCCGGCAACCCTGGTCCCGGCTACGCCCGCCCTTCTGCCCGCGTCCCGGTACAGGGAACCGGGGACGGCGCGGAGCGCTCGGGCTCCGATGCCCCGCTATTATTTCCATGTCTGCAACGGCAATGGCTTCGTTCAGGACGAAGAGGGCGAGGAGCTTCCGAACGTCGACGCCGCGCGGCTCGCCGCGATCCGGAGCGCCCGAAGCATCATGGCAAGCGACGTCCAGCGCGGGATCCTGGACCTGTCGTCTTTCATCGAGATCGAGGATTCGGAAAAGCGGCTGGTCCTGACTCTCGGCTTCCAGGAGGCCGTGGACATGACCCAGCGGCACGAGGGCTAGCGAAGGCCGGCGCGGGCACGACCGCCAACCCGCCGCCCCCGACCGCGCAATGAAGGCCTGCCCGGAGCCCCTGCCCACACCCCCAATTCAAATTTCCGCATATAATTGGTAATTGGTGCCAGGCACCAATTTCTAAGTGTCTGGGTTTTCTCGGTTGGCGAAGAGAGGGGGCATCGCGTTTCCAGATTTTCGGTGGCTGGTTCTCGCGCCCCGGAACCGGTCGATCCGCCGTCCACGGCTTCGCCGGGTCGGTCGCCCCCCCGGGTCTAGAGGGCCGGGCGGGGACAGCGGTCCGGCAGCGGCCGCCGCCCCCTATCCATCAGTGGCCGTTGGCCTCGACCGCGTCGGCCTTGTTCTCGCCGGCGGCCTCGACCGCGTCGGCCTTGTTCTCGAGCGCGTCCGAGGCATTGTCGGTGGCGGCGTTGTCGGCGGCCTCCTCGAGGGCGTCGGACTGGTTGTCGGCGACGGCCTCGACATTGTCGGCCGCTTTCTCGGATCCCGAGCTGTTGCGGCGCCGAGCGCCATCAGACCGGCGACCATGGCGCCCTTGACGATCATTCTCATCAGCTTCCCCCTTCATGACGACTAAAAGAGACGCTCCGGCCGCGACCGCGGCCGAAGCGCCGCGGCCCCGCGTGACTTCGGGACCCGAGCGGGGGCTAACATAGATAAATCGCCGCTGTACAGAAGGGGTCCCCAGCCCGCCATGCCACCGAACGCCGGGACCTTCAGGACGAGAAATCTCGGCGGGCCTGCCGAGGTCCGCGCTTTCACCGGGATGACGGCGATCCGTTGCAAACCGTCACAATCGAAACGATTCAAGAGGCTAGCGAACGCATTTCGACCCGCCATGACCATAATTTGGCCGCAAGCCTGGGCGATTGGGAGCCAATGGGGGCCATCATTCACGCGCCACGCCGCTTTTGGCGGAGCGCAAGCGCCCGGGAGTTTACAGCGGCGATGTCGAGACTGTTCCTTTCCGCCGCGGTCTGTGCGGCCGCTCTGACCGTCGGCGCCGCTCCGGCGCAGGCGGCGCTCGGGCCGGACGCCGCGGCCTGCAGCCCGGGGGCTAACCGGACCGCTTTGCTGGTCAGCGTCAACGGCTTCAAGAACCGGATCGGCAAGCTTCGCATCCAGCTTTACGGCGGCAACCCTGCCGATTTCCTCGAGCGGGGGAAGAAGATGAAGCGGATCGACCTGCCCGTCACCCGGGCCGGGGCGATGAACGTGTGCGTCGCCGTTCCGAAGCCCGGCACCTACGCCATCGCCGTGCGCCACGACGCGGACAATAACGGCAAGAGCAACTGGAACGACGGCGGCGGCTTCTCGAACAATCCGAGGCTTTCGCTCCTCAAGCTCAAGCCGTCCCACCGCGCCACCGCGGTGAGCGTCGGACCGGGGGTCAAGACCGTCCCGGTCGTTCTCAACTACCGCAGCGGCCTCTCAATCGCTCCGATCGGGCGTTAGGTTATGGCCCGGGTCGCCCTACTCTCCAACCCGCGGTCGACCGGAAACCGGGCGCTGCTTCCGGCCGTGAGAAGCTTCTGCGCCGATCATAAGGATATCTTCCACTACGAGGTGGAGGAGGTCGAGCAGATCGCGACGGCGCTGAGGACCATCGCCCTGGTCGAGCCCCGGGTGCTGGTGATCAACGGCGGCGACGGCACCGTCCAGGCGGCTCTGACCGAAATCTACAACGGCCGCCATTTCGGGGACAATCCGCCGCCCGTGGCCGTCCTTCCGAACGGCAAGACCAACCTCATCGCCTACGATCTCGGTGCCGGCGCCGACGCGCTCGAGACTCTCGAGCGGGTCCTGGCCATCGCGCGGACCGATCTCGCGCCGCATATCGTCCAGCGCGAGCTGATCACGCTTTCCGGCGGATCCGGGCACGGCAAGCCGGTGCTCGGAATGTTCCTGGGCGGCGCCTATCTGGCCGACACGATGCTTTATTGCCGCAACAAGCTCTACCCGCTCGGCCTTCCAAACTGGCTCGCCCATGCGCTCGCGCTCGTGCTCGGCCTGCTCGGCGTCGCGCTTGGCCGCCGGGCGAGCTTCCTTCCGCCGCCGCCGGCAACTCTTCGGGTTTCGGGCATGAAGGGCGGCGAATTGAACGGCAAGTTCGCCTTCCTGATGGTGACGACCCTTCAGCGCCTGCTGTTCAAGGGCTCCATGCCGGGCGCGGGCGCCCGCACCGGGGCGATGCAGATGCTGGTCATCGACCGCAATCTCCGAGCGCTGCTCGGCGCTTTCGTGGCCGCGGTGCGGGGCCGGCTCGGACGCAAGAGGATGACGGGAGTCCATCTCGAGCGCGGCGACGAGATAAGGATCGAGGGCGACCATTCGAACGTCCTTCTCGACGGCGAGCTGTTCCAGGCCGATTGCGGCCGCCCGATCGTTCTCAGGCCGAGCGCACCGGTCCCCTTCCTCGCTTTGACGGTGTAGCGACCCGGCCCATTCGAGACCGCCGAGCCCTCCAGGCGGTCCGGCCGCTTGCCGTCCCCAATTCGAAATTCGCGCCTGGCACCACTTTCTCCGACATAGACCCGTTCCGAATCAACGCGATAGAAATTGGTGCCTGGCACCAATTTCCAATTTCTTCGGAAGCGCGGACGCGGATGAGGCGGCGGAGCCCATGGACCGGGCAGGGGATTAGCCGGCGCCCGCCTCGGCCGCCCAGCGGCGCGCCAGCGCGTGGAGCTCCGCATAGGCCTGCCAGGTCGAGACGGCCCAGCCACGCACCGCCTCGCGCCAGGGCCCGGGGTCTGCGATCGATTCGACGTCGCCGAGCGTGATCTCGCCGCGCCTCTCCGGCAGCGGCGGCTTTTCCAGCTCGCGGTTGCCGTCGAGCCACGCCCTCAGCGCCGGCGCGCCGGACGCCGCCGAAATCCCCTCCTCCAATATCAGCCCCAGGCCCACGAGGTGCGCCGCCAGCGACTTGGCCGAGCGGCAATAACGCTCGGGGTGCTGGAGGGAATAAGTGTCGACGAACATCCGGTGCACGGCGAAGAAGGCGGAATCCTCATAGTCGCGCGCCAAAAGAGCCTCGTAGCGGGCCTGGCAGCCCTGCGTCCCGCCCGCGACGCCTCGGCCGCAGCCCCCGCATCGCTCCCCGGTCACTTCCCGTGCCCCGCCATCCAGCAGGGATCCCATTCGGGCTCCGGCCCGAACCGGCCGACCAGGAAATCCACCAGGGCCCGCACCCGCGCCGTCGTCGCCCGTCCCGGCGGCATCACGGCGTGGAGCGCGCCTTCCTCCAATGGGAAATCGCGGAGCACAGGCTCGAGAGTGCCACGCTCGAAACCCGGAGCGGCGATGAAGCTCGGAAGGATGCAGATCCCGAGCCCCGCTTCGGCCGCCGAGCGGAGCATTTCGCCATTGTCGGCCCTCAGCCTCGGCCGGCCCCGCACATATTCCCACTTGCCGCCGACCCGGAATCGCCACTGCTCGTTGGCGTAGAGCAGGATATCGTGGCCGGCGAGGTCGGCCGGACGCCCGGGCCGGCCGCGGGCGTCGAGATAGGCCGGGCTCGCCACCGGCACCTTCCTCACCGGAGCGATCCGGCGCGCCACCAGAGCGCTGTCCCTGAGCGAGCCGATCCGAACGGCGAGATCGAAGCCGCCCGCCGCCAGATCGACCGGGCGGTCGTCGAAGGAGATGTCGAGCTCGACCCTCGGGTGCGTCTTCGCGAACTCGGCCAGAGCCGGGGCGAGATGCTCGACCCCGAACGACAAAGGCGCGGACAGCCTGACCGGCCCGGCGACCTGGGTCACCGCCTCGGCGACCACCTCCTCGGCCGCCTCGAGATCGGCCAGGATGTTGGACGCCCGCTCGAAATAGGCCTGGCCGACCTCGGTCGGCTGCGTGCCCTGCGCCGTCCGGGTCAGGAGCCGGGCGCCCAGATCCTCCTCGAGCCGGGCCACCCGCCGGCTGAGGATCGACTTCGATATCCCCATCCGTTCTGCGGCCCGGCTGAACGCCCCCGTCTCGACCACCCGGACGAAGGCGAGGACGTCGAGCAGGTCTACCGATGAGCGCTTCATCGCAATCCCTTCCCTTCCGGCCCCGACAAGAGCAAACCAGTCTCCTTGCCGCGACAAAGGGCAAGCGAGGAGATGCTCGAGAACAGGGAGGGGTTATGACTGGAGCACGGAAGTTGGGCGCCCGGGCGGCGCTCGCGGCGGTCGGGGGAGCGCTGATTTCGGTGGCGGCGGCGACGCCCGCGGCTGCCCAGCCGGCGATCGTCTACGAATATGCGGTGAAGGTCGTTTGCGGAAAGATGGACCGCGACAACCGGGTCCCCGTCGCGGCCGGCACCTATTCGACCGCCGTCAACATCCACAATCCGTACCGGACCATCCTGACCCGGCGCAAGGTCGCCGTCGCCGGCCGGGGAGCGGCCGGTCCGATCAGCCCCTTCGAGACGAAGGTGCTGGAGCACGACCAGGCGATGTATGTCGATTGCGAGATGATGCAGCGCCAGGCCGGAGGGCTCGACGGGTTCGACGGGTTCCTCGTCGTCCAGAGCTCCCATCTCATCGACGTGGTGGCGGTCTACACGACGGGCCGCGAGGAGGTGACGACTTTCCACACCGAGCGGGTGCCCTCGCGCCGAATACCCTAGGGTCGATCGAAAGCGTTCCATATTCAGCAACACCGACATGCCGGTAGCACATCTACCGGCAACGGTGCTACGCGCCTAACTTGGTCTTCGCAAGCTTCAGGAGGCCAATATGACCAACGTGCTCATCATCGACAGCGCCGCCACCGGAGAAGCCTCCGTCACCCGGCGCCTGACCCGCGAGCTGGAGTCGATCCTGCGCGGCCGCGGCCCGGTCCGGGTCGTCCACCGCGACGTCGGCACCGACCCCGTCCCGCATCTCACCGCCGGGACCACGCCCGCCATCCGCGGCGCCGAGCCGCAGACCGAGGCGGCCCGCGCCACCCTCGCCCTTTCCGACGCTCTGATCGCCGAGCTGAAGGCGGCCGACGTCGTCGTGATCGGGGCGCCGATGTACAATTTCGGGATCCCCTCGACCCTCAAGGCCTGGTTCGACCACGTCCTTCGCGCCGGGATCACCTTCCGCTACTCGCAGGCCGGCCCCGAAGGGCTGCTCAAGGGCAAGAAGGCGATCGTCGTCGAAAGCCGGGCCGGCCTCTACAGCAGCGGTCCCTCGGCCCCGATGGACAGCCAGGAGCCGCATCTGCGCACCCTGCTCGGCTTCATGGGCATAGACGATGTCACGTTCGTCCGCGTCGAGAAGCTGGCCTTCGGCGCCGAGCAGGCCGCCGCGTCGATCGCCGAGGCGGTGGAGGAGTTGAGGTCGCTCGCCGCCGAGGAGCTGCCCCTGGCCGCCTGATCTGCCTCTCCATCGCCAGATGGGCAGGATTGGTCCCATATCCACGTCTAGGAGAACCGAAATGAAGCTCTACTACGCCCCAGGCGCCTGCTCGCAGGCCCCACACATCGTCGCGCGCGAGGCCGGCCTCGAGATCGATCTCGCCAACGTGCGCTTTCCCGACAAGGTCACCGACGACGGCGAGAAGCTGACCGACGTCAATCCCAAGGGCGCGGTTCCGACGCTCAGGCTCGACGACGGCGAGGTGCTCACCGAGAATGCCGTCATCCTCCAGTATCTCGCCGACCGGGCGGTCGGCTCGGAGCTCGCGCTCCCGGCCGGCGGCATCGAGCGCTATCGCCTCCTCGAATGGCTGAACTTCATCGCCACCGAGCTCCACAAGGGCTTCGGTCCGCTGTGGAATCCCGCGACCCCGGACGCGTTCAAAGAGGCGACCCGAGAGGCGCTGGGCAAGAAGTTCGACTATCTCCAGGAGAAGATCGGCGAGGGCCCTTACATCCTGGGCGACCGATTCTCGATCCTCGACGCCTATGCCTTCGCGGTCCTGAACTGGACGAGGATCCACGGAATCGACATCGCCCGCTGGCCCGGCCTCTCGCTCTACCTCGCTCGAGTCGCCGCCCGGCCCGCAGTGCGGGAGACGCTGCGAGCCGAGGGACTGCTGAACTAAATTTGCCTCCCCATCGAAGATGGGGAGGGGGACCATGCGAAGCATGGTGGAGGGGTAGCTTGCGCAGACGTTGCGGGTTCGTGCGCGAACCTCCGCTTCCGAGCCGACTACCCCTCCACCACACTGCGTGTGGTCCCCCTCCCCACGCGCTTCGCGCGCAGGGAGGATGAAAGGGCGCCGCCCTCCCCTTATTTCCATCGCAAGGAGACCCGCAATGATCGACATCCGCCCCTTCGCCAGCCTCGGCCATGCCGACCATGGCTGGCTCAACGCCCGCCATCATTTCTCCTTCGCCGATTATTACGATCCCAGGCGCACCGAGTGGGGCGCGATCCGGGTCTGGAACGACGACGAGATCGCCGCCCGCTCGGGCTTCCCGCCCCATCCCCATTCGGACATGGAGATCATCACCTATGTCCGCGAGGGCGCGATCACCCATCAGGACTCGATGGGCAACAAGGGCCGGACCGCCGCCGGCGACGTCCAGGTCATGTCGGCCGGGACCGGGGTCCGCCACGCCGAATATAATCTCGAGGACGAGAAGACGACCCTGTTCCAGATCTGGGTGCAGACCGACAAACGCGGCGCGCAGCCAAGCTGGGGCGCTCGTCAGTTCCCGAAGGACAACCGTGCGGGCAGCTTCGTCACGCTG
>DASVUW010000149.1:0-8405 GCA_036386845.1 Allosphingosinicella sp.
TGAGCCGTCTCCTGAAAATATATACTGTCACTAAATTCCGGTCTGCCTTCGAACCCGCAACGCCCTCCCGGAAGGAACTCCTCCTTGCCGGCCTTCGACGGACCTAGCGCCTGTAGAGGCCCTTGCCGACCGTCACGTCGCGCGCCGGTCCGCCCTCCGGGCCGGGCTCGAACTTGCGGCTTCCGGTCGGCCAGGCCTTGCATGGATCGGGCGCCAGGGTCCTTCGCTTCTTCCCGGCCTCGAGCTGCTCGTGGCGGGTTGCCCGGCAGCCAAGGATCGAGCCGTCGGCCGCCACTCGAAGCTTCGCCTCGGTCGCGGTCAGCTGCTCGCCCCAATTGACCGGGTTCATCGGCGGCGGCGGCCGGCCGTCGACGGTGATCATCTCGAAAAAGGTCTCCTGGACCCACCGGGCCGAGGCGCGCGCTTCCTCGGCCAGGCTCGGGCCAGCGTTGCAGGCCACCGGCGAGACGGCGCGGTTGTCGACCGTGATCGAGCATTCGATCGCGCCCGCCGGGCTCGCTCTTATCGTCGCGACCAGCCACCGCGATTCCATCGGGATCAGGTCCTCCGGCAGGCGCCAGACGAGCCGCGAAGCGACGCTGTCGGCGGTCGGTCTGCCCCGGCTGTCGAGCGCGGGCGTGAACCTGGCGCGAGTCTGCATCAGTCGGCAGGTCGTCGAATCGAGGCTCGCCGAGCCGCTCGACTGAGTGATCGTGCAGCTCCCGACCCGCCCGTTCGCCCCGACCTGGAGCTGGAAGCCGACCGCTCCCTCCTCGCCTTTCGCCACGGCTTCGGCGGGATAGTCGTCCGCCGTGACCAGCGCGGCGAGATTGGCCCGAGCGGGCGCCGGACCCAGCCGGCGCGGCGGCGGCGGAGGCGGCGGGGGCGCCGCCCGATATTCGGGCTGAGTACCCTGCAGAAGCAGTCCGGTGACGATCGAAATCATTGTTTTTCCCGGAAAAACGCGAGCTTCGCTTACTCGATTCGCCAGCGCGTGAACAGCTGATGGAAGCCGCGGAATGGTGGCGTTTCGGTCGCTTCCTGCACGCGGCAGTCAGGCCCGTCTGGCTTTCGCCGGCTCCGCCGCGGGCTGAACCCGGGTAATTGCAAGACGGCATTGTCGCATCCGCCTTCTACGCGGCGGCTCGAGAAAAAGGCCGCCCGAAGGCGGCCGGAGGAGACGAAAGGCAATAAGCGGCGGCGGCGTCCTACGCGTAGTTCCCGGTCGCGCAGGGGCTGGTCGCTCCGCTTCCGTTGGCGCCCCAGCGGCGGTAGCCCTTGGAGTCGAGGTGGAAGCGCATTCCCGAGTAGAAGCCGAGGCCGATGCCGAACTCGCGACCGCTATTGCCGTGGATTTGGCAGACGTCGCGGATCAGGGCGGCGCGCGACACGTCCTCGTCGGCGGGGACCAGGTCGAGGGCGTAGAAGTGGCGGTGGGCGCTCGCTTTGGCTCCGCCCGAGCATTGGTTGAGCTCGGCGTTGCGGAAGCCCGAGACGGGCTGGACGTCGCCGATCACCGGCTCGACCTCGGCCTTGATGAACTCGAGCGTGGCGGAGATGTTCGCCCATTCGGCGATCGGAGCGACCTCGAAGCGCGGGCCGCCGCAGTCGCGCCACTTGCTCGCGGTCCGGACCAGCTGCCAGGTCGGGACCACGTCCTCGACGTCGCCGGCCTCGAGGAAGGCCTTGAAGGAGAGGACCTGCGCCCGGGCGCCGGCGTCCCGCGACAGCCAGGCGAGGTAATCCGCCTTGCTCTGCCCCTCGGCCCGCTCCTGCGCCGCCGACGGCGAAGCCATGAGGACGACGAGAAGGGCGGCCAGCGCGAACGCTGCGAAGCGGATAAGTTGTTGCATAACAAGGATATAGCCGCATTTCGGCCATATTTCAAGGGGTTTCGAGGGAAGGGCTGGCGGCCCGGGGCAAAGTGATGTTAATCGCGCCAAGCGGTGAATTTCCACCGCCAACGACCGGGTATAATGGCATGCACAATTCGTCTCCGGTCCTGGCCCTGGTCCTCGCCCTCGCCCTTGGCGCCTGCTCGAAGGCGCCGCCCGATCCGCGAGGAGTCGCCCGCGACGAGGTGCTGGTCCAGGTCTCCGCCTCCGGCCGCGCCGACTCGAGGCCCGACGAGGCGCGCTTCACAGTCGGCGTCGACACCATCGCCGCGACCTCGCGCGAAGCCGGCGCCCGAAACAGCGCCACGATCAACAAGGTCGCCGCGGCGCTCCAGCGGCTCGGCGTCAGGGAGGACGACCTCCAGACCCGGTCGATCACCCTGTCGAGGATCGATTACGGCCCCAATCGCGGCCGTTTCCAGGCCAACAACCTCATCGAGATCAAGGTCCGCGACATCAAGCGCGCCGGCGAAGCGCTGGCCGCGATCACGGAGGCCGGCGCCAACGTCCTGTCGGGGCCCAATCTCAGGGTTTCCGACCCCGAAAATGCCGGCCGCTCCGCTTATGCGGCCGCCTATCGGTCGGCGCGGGCTCGAGCCGACGCCTATGCTCAGGCCGCGGGGCTCAAGGTCGCCCGGGTGCTCACGATCACCGACTCCTCGGCCGCGTCCCCCTACCGCCATTACGATGCCGACGCGGCCATGACGGAGCAAGCCGCACCGCCTCCGATCGTCTCGACGTCGGCCCCTCCGGTGCAGCCCGGGATCAGCACGCGCGAGGTCCAGATAAGGGTCGATTTCGCGCTGTCGAAATAGGGGCCGTCAATTCCGACGAAGCAGCGTCGCAACGACGGGTAGGTAATTCTACGAGCGAGACGGGCTCTATTGTTTTTCAACACTTTGTCGTCAGGCCGGCGGCCGCTATCACGGGCTTCGAACGACGAAAGAGCATCATGGCTTCATCCTTGCCATCGCCGGAGGCCGAAGCGCCGATGGGCGGGAGCGTGCTCAGCCATGACTGGGCCTCGACTCCCCTCGGCCCGAGGCACGGCTGGCCGCCCAGCCTGGCTTTCGCCGTCGGGCTCTGCCTCCGCTCGCCGCTGGCGACCGCCCTTTATTGGGGGCCGGAGCGGATTCTCATCCACAACGACGCCTGGACCCGGCTGGTCGGCGGCGAATCCGCTCTCGGAGTACCGGCCTCCGAAGCCGCACAGTCGCTCTGGCCGCTCGCCGAGCCCCTCATAGACCGGGTGGAAAGGCGGGCCGAGGGCGCCTTCGTCCAGGAGCAGCCGCTTCGCCTGCTTCGCGCCGGCGTCGAGGAGGACACCTACTGGAATTGCCACTTCGTGCCGGTGCTGGACGAGGCGGGAGCGGTGGCCGGAGTGCTCAACCAGGCCCACGAGGTCACCAAGACGGTCACTCTGGAACGTCGGCTTTCCTTCCAGGTCCGGCTCGCCGACCGGCTCCGCGGCGTCCACGACCCGGAGGAAGCCAAGCAGGCGGCGGTCGAGCTGCTCGGCTCCTATCTCGGCGCGGCGAGGGTGGGCTGGGCCGAGATCGACGAGGCCCGGGGGGTCGCCTTCGTCCAGAGGGACTGGACTCGGGATCCGGCGGTGCCGAGCTTCGCCGGCCAGAAAGCCGCTTTGGCGAGCTTCGGCGAGGAGGCGCTGGGCCTGTTCCGGGCCGGCCAGTTGCTGGCCATTCCCGACATCCGGCGGCTGCCGCTCGGCTCGGCCGAGCGGACCGCGGCGTGGGAAGCGGCCGGAGTCCGCGCGCTGATCACCGTGCCCCTGGTCCGCGACGGCGCCCTCAAGGCCCTTCTCTACGTCCACGAGCCGGAGCCGCGCGGCTGGATGAAATCGGACGCCGCCATAGCCCGCGACGTCGCAGAGCGGAGCTGGGCCGCCGTCGAGCAGGCCCGAGCCGAGCAGCACCAGCTGCTCCTGATCAACGAGCTCAACCACCGGGTGAAGAATACCCTGGCCAGCGTCCAGGGGATCGCCTTCCAGACCCTGCGCGGGGAGGTGTCGCTGGCCGAGGCGCGGGCGCGCTTCGAGGCCAGGCTTATGGCCCTGTCGGGCGCACACAACCTCCTCACCGAGGAGAATTGGGGCGGCGCCTCGCTCGAGCGGGTGGTGAGCGACTCGATCGAGCATCTCGCGGGCGAATCGGGCCGGTTCGACGTCGAGGGTGAGCCCCTCCGGCTTGCCCCTCGGGCCGCTTTGGCCCTCGCCATGGCGCTTCACGAGCTCGGCACGAACGCCGCCAAATATGGAGCGCTTTCGGCCGAGGGCGGCCGGGTCTCGATCGGCTGGACCCGGAATGAGGATCGGCTCCACCTCACCTGGCGGGAAAGCGGCGGCCCGCGGGTCGAGCCGCCGAGCCGGCGCGGCTTCGGATCCAGGCTGATCGAGCGCGGCCTCGCGGCCGATCTCGGAGGCTCCACGGCGCTGCGTTTCGACCCGGCGGGCCTGCGTTGCGACATCGAGGCTTCGTTGGCGGCGATCCGGGCGCCGGAGCGGGCGCTTGGCTGAGCGCCGCCTCCGGATTCTCGTCGTCGAGGACGAGATGCTGGTGGCGATGAACATCGAGGACATGCTGCTCGAGCTCGGCCACGAGGTCGCCGGGCTCGCAAGCCGCCTCGGCCCCGCTCTGGCGCTCGCCGCCGAGAGCCGATTCGACGCGGCGATGCTCGACGTCAACCTCGCCGGCGAGCCGAGCTTCCCGGTCGCCGAGCTGCTCGCCGAGCGCGGAATCCCCTTTCTCTTCGCGACCGGATACGGCCGGGCCGGGATCGAGGAGCGGTTCCGGGCCTGCCCGATCCTACAAAAGCCCTTCCGGGTTGCGGAATTGGGAGCCGCTTTGGCCGCTTTGTCCTCCCTGGCCGCGTAGCGGCTGGGGAGGGGGACCACGCGAAGCGTGGTGGAGGGGTGGATGGAACAGGCCTGCGCCATTACCCCTCCACCAGGCTCCACCTGGTCCCCCTCCCCATCTCCGATGGGGAAGGATCAGAAGCCCCGGAACCGAGCGAAGTCCTCAACCGCCTCCCGCTCCGTCCGAAGCGAATTGACCGGCGCCTCCGGGTCCGGATAGCCCAGGGCCATCCCGCAATAGAGGATCCGCTCCGCCGGCAGCTCGATATGCCGCGCCGCCACCTCGTGAACCCCCGCCCACGCCTCCTGCGGACAGGTCGCCAGCCCTCGCTCCCACGCGAGCAGCATCAAATTCTGAAGGAACATGCCCAGATGCGCCCATTGCGGCCGGTCGAAGATCCGGTCGATCGAGAAGAGCAGGAGCACCGGCGCTCCGAACGCCTCGAAATTGCGGGCGAACTGCGCCAGCCGCGCCGGCTTGTCCTCGCGCGGGATTCCGATCGTTTCGTAAAGGGCCTCGCCGCTGCGGTAGCGGCGGGTCCGGTAAGGCTCGGGCAGCGGCGTCGGATAGACCTTGAGCTCCATCCCGGACCGTGTCGAAGCGAGCGCCTCGGCCTTCAGCGCGGCGAGCGGAGCGCCGCTGAGGACGTCGACCTGCCAGGGCTGGAGATTGCCGCCCGACGGCGCCCGAGCGGCGACCTCGAGCAGCTCCGCAATCAGCGAGCGCTCGACCTGTCGGGGCAGGAAGGCGCGCACCGACGTCCGCGACAGGATCGCCTGCGTAACGGAATTGCCATTGCACGACACACGGTTATTGTGCGCAGCCATGCCTCTCCTCGACAAGATGCTTCACAAGCTCGTCCGCAAAGGCGAGCTCACCATCATCGGTCACGACGGCAAGTCGGTCCGCTTCGGCACCCCCGACGAAGAGCTGAAGCCGGTGACCGTCCGGCTCATGGACCGCAGGGTCGCGCTCCAGATCGCCCGCGACCCGACGATCGGCACGGTCGAGACCTGGATGGACGACCGGCTCCGGCTCGAGCAGGGCGAGATCATCGACCTCGTCCTCCTCATCCGCCGCAACCGCCGCTGGGAGGAGAGGACCAGGCCGAACCGCTTCCTCAGGAAGAAGGGGCGTGTCCGGCATCTGCTCGACACGCTCAACTGGAAGTCGCGCTCGCTGAAGAACGTCGCCCATCATTACGACATCGGCAACGACCTCTACCGGCTCTTCCTCGATCCGGACATGCAGTATAGCTGCGCCTACTTCACCGATCCCGCCAACAGCATCGAGCAGGCCCAGCTCGACAAGAAGGCGCACATCGCATCGAAAATGCTTCTGAAGCCCGGGCAGAAGGTGCTCGACATCGGCTGCGGCTGGGGCGGTCTCGCCCTCTACCTGAACCGGGTCGCCGACGTCGACGTTCTCGGAGTGACCCTGTCGAAGGAACAGCTCGCCGTCGCCCGGCGGCGGGCCGAGGAGGCCGGAGTCTCCGACCGGGTGAAGTTCGAGCTGTCCGACTATCGCGACGTCACCGGGCAGTTCGACCGGGTCGTTTCGATTGGGATGTTCGAGCATCTCGGCACCGCTTATTTCCAGACCTTCTTCCGCAAGGTGCGCGAGCTTCTCCACCCCGACGGCGCCGCACTCATCCACACGATGGGGCGGATGGGCAGGCCGGGAACGACCGACAAGTTCATGCAGAAATACATCTTCCCCGGCGGCTACCTCCCGGCTTTGTCCGAGATCGTCTCCGCGAGCGAGCGCGAGAAGCTGATCATGGCGGACTGCGAGGCGCTCCGCCTCCACTACGTCTACACGCTCCGCGCCTGGTACGAGCGGTTCAAGTCGAAGCATGACGAGATCGTCGCGATGTACGACGAGCGCTTCTACCGGCTCTACCTCTTCTACCTCGCCGGCTCGATGACGATGTTCACCGACGGGGTGATGGTCGTCTACCAGCTCCAGTATCTGAGGAGCCGCTACGCGGCCCCGATGACCCGCGACTACATGCTGAAGGACGAGGCCCGGCTGAGGGAGAAGCAGGGGCCCCCGCCGGGGTAGCCTTTCATCCTCGCTGCCGCGAAGCGGTGGGGAGGGGGACCACCCGAAGGGTGGTGGAGGGCTAACTGGCTCGGTATCCGGGGGCCGCGTGCGAAGCTTCGAGGACCGAGGCAAGCTACCCCTCCACCATGCTTCGCATGGTCCCCCTCCCCATTGCCTCCCGCAACGGGGAGGACGAGTGGCAGTCTTGACCCGCCATCCTCCTCCATGCTCATTGCGCTCGAAATCTGAGGGTATCTGACGAATGTGGCTGCTCGATAAAATGCTTAGGAAGGTCGTCCGCAAGGGCGAGCTCACCGTCATCGACCATGACGGCAAGGAATATCATTACGGTGATGGCCAACCGGCCCCCCACGGCCCGGTGCGGGTCCGATTCACGGACAAGGGCGCGGCCAATCACATCATCAAGGATCCGCGGGTCGGCGCCGGAGAGGTCTTCATGGACGGCCGGATGGTCGTCGAGCAGGGCAACCTTCGCGACCTGATCCTGCTCATCCGCTACAACGCGCCGGTCGAGCGGCAAGGCGATCTGACGCCCAGGGGTCCGGTCCGCAAGGCGATCGGCCGGATCGCCGGCCGGCTCGACCAGATCAACTGGAAGACCCGCTCGAGGCACAATGCCGAGCACACCTACAACCTCACCCGCCGCCTCTACGAGCTGTTCCTCGACGAGGACCGGCAATATACGATGGCCTATTATCGCGACCTTTCGAACAGCCTCGAAAAGGCCCAGCTCGACAAGAAGGCGCACATCGCCTCGAAAATGTATCTGAAGCCTGGAATGAAGGTGCTCGACGTCGGATGCGGCTGGGGCGGCTTCGCCCTGTACCTGAACCGAATGTACGGAGTGGAGGTGCTCGGCGTGGCGCTGGCGCGCGACCAAGTTGACTTCTCGAACGAACGCGCCCGCGAGGCCGGAGTGTCGGACAAGGTGAAGTTCGAGCTTCTCGATTATCGCGACGTCGAGGGCCAGTTCGACCGGATCAGCAACGTCGGCCTGATCGAGCATCTCGGGACGCCGCATTATCCGGGCTTCTTCACGCATATGCGCCGCCTCCTGAAGGACGACGGAGTGATGGTCTCGCACTGCTGCGGCCGGATGGGCGAGCCGGGGGTCACGGACAAATGGACGAGGAAGTACATCTTCCCCGGCGGCTACATCCCGGCCTTGTCGGAGCTCGTCACCCAGGCCGAGAAGCACCGCCTGATCGTCACCGACGTCGAGGCGATGCGCTTCCATTACGCACCGACGCTGGCAGAATGGTACAACCGCACCGTCATGAACAAGGACGAGATCATCTCGCTCTACGACGAGCGCTTCTACCGCATGTGGCTCTTCTACCTGGCCGGTGCCGAGGCCGCCTTCCGCTACGGCGGAATGGTCAACTGGCAGGTCCAGTATGTGAAGCGCCGCGACGCGATCCCGATGACCCGCGACTATATGTACGAGGAATCGGCCCGGCTTCGGGAGATGGAGGAAGCTCCGCAGTGGCATCTGGCGGCGGAGTGATCCGCACCTAATTCCTCCCCTGCATTTGCAGGGGAGGGGGACCACCCGAAGGGTGGTGGAGGG
>DASVUW010000150.1:0-12958 GCA_036386845.1 Allosphingosinicella sp.
TTGGGGTGGGGGTTGTCCGCTCGCCTCACCGACGCCGGCGAACATCCTCCCCCACATTCCCCACCCCAACCCCTCCCCTGAAGGGGAGGGGCTAACACCCGGCGACTTATGCAAGGTCGCGGCCTTCGCCGGAATGAGGACCGGTTACCGTACCGGTGCGACATGCCCGCCCCTCAAACGTGGATCGGCTTGCCCGTCACCGCCATCGCCGCTTCCTTGACCGCTTCCGAATGGGTCGGGTGGGCATGGCAGGTATAGGCGATGTCCTCGCTGGTCGCTCCGAACTCCATCGCCTGCGCGGCCTGGGCGATCATCGTCCCGGCGACCGAGGCGACGATGTGGACCCCGAGCACCCGGTCGGTGCGGGCGTCGGCGATCACCTTGACGAAGCCGTCCGTCTCCCGGTTGGTCTTGGCTCGGCTGTTGGCGAGCATCGGGAACTTGCCGACCTTATATTCGACGCCGGCTTCCTTCAGGTCCTCCTCGGTCTTCCCCACCGTCGCGATCTCCGGGAAGGTATAGACCACGCCCGGGATGACGTCGTGATTGACGATCCCGACCTGGCCGGCGAGGATCTCGGCGACCGCAATGCCTTCGTCCTCCGCCTTGTGGGCGAGCATCGGTCCCGGGGTCACGTCGCCGATCGCGTAGACGCCCGGGATGCCTGTCCGGAAATCATGGTCGACCTCGATTTGGCCGCGCCTGTTGAGCTGCACTCCGGCGGCTTCGAGGTTGAGGCCGTCCACGTTCGGGCGCCGCCCGATCGAGACCAGCACCACGTCCGCCTCGATCGTCTGCGCCTCGCCCCCTTGGGCGGGCTCGACGGTGAGGGTGACGCCCTCTCCCGATCTCTCCGCGTTGGTGACCTTGGTCGAGGTCCGGATCTCGAAGCCCTGCTTTTTGAAGATCTTGCCTGCTTCCTTTCGAACCTCGCCGTCCATTCCGGGCAGTATCTGATCGAGATATTCGACGACCGTCACCTTCGCCCCCAGCCGCCGCCAGACCGAGCCGAGCTCGAGCCCGATGACCCCGCCGCCGATGACGACGAGATGGCCCGGCACCCGGGCGAGCTCCAGCGCGCCGGTCGAATCGACGATCCGCTCCTGGTCGATCTCGACTCCGGGAAGCGGAGTGACCGAGGAGCCGGTGGCTATGACGATGTTCTTCGCGGTGTAGGCCTGTCCACCGACGTCGATCGCGTTAGGCCCGGTGAACTTCGCATGGCCCTTCAGCCAAGCGATCTTGTTCTTCTTGAACAGGAATTCGATTCCCCCCGTCAGCCCCTTGATCGCCTCCCGCCGGCCGGCATGCATGACGTCGAGGTCGAGGTCGACCCCGGTCGCCTTGATGCCCCATTTGGCCATCGTCCCGTGCGCCGCTTCCTCGAACAGCTCGGATGCGTGGAGCAGGGCCTTGGACGGGATGCACCCGACGTTGAGGCAGGTCCCGCCCAGCGTCTCCCGGCTCTCGACGCAGGCGGTGCTCAGCCCCAGCTGCGCGGCCCGAATGGCGGCGACATAGCCTCCAGGGCCGGCGCCGATGATGATGACGTCGAAATTGGTGTCAGTCATTTGTTGTCCTTGGAAACGGGCGCCGGCGGTCGATCTTATCGCCAATCACCGTCAGATGGTCTCGCAGCGCTTCCGGCTCAAGAACTGCCAGCAACCGCGGAATGATCTCAGATACGTCGTCCGGCTCGAAGCGGACATAAATGATGGCAGGAGGCGGCTCGGCGCCACGGCCGAAAACCAATTCGCCAAAATCGCGGTCGCACGTGACAAGGATCCGGTTCTCCACTCGAGCACGCTCCAATATGATTTCGTCATCCTCCTCCCGAAATGCCAGTGCTGCCTGGAGAACATCATGCCCCGCTGCGATCAAAGCCTGGGCGAGCTTTCTGCCGATATTTGCATCGCACAGAATCTTCACGCGGCGCGTGCTCGCCCGATGGCCATCTCCTTTTCATCCTCGATCATGTCCGCCGCGAAGGCCGCGGCGGCGCGCAGATGCTCGGGCAAGACGCCAGGATATTCTTCCGAAATCTGATCGTAATCCCAGCCGGCGGCCACAAGTTTCAAGACGCGCTCTACGGTAAAGCGGGTGCCCCGGAAAATCGGCTTACCGCCCAATATCCCGGGATTCGAGTGGATATGTTCGCGCCAGTCCATGGTCACAGGTCTATCAGAAGCCGAGTCGGGTCTTCCAGTGCTTCCTTCATCCGGACCAGGAAGGTGACCGCCTCGCGGCCGTCGACCAGCCGGTGGTCGTAGGACAAGGCGAGGTACATCATCGGGCGGATGACCACCTGGCCGCCGCGGACCACGGGCCGTTCCTCGATCCGGTGCATTCCGAGCACGGCGGATTGGGGCGGGTTGATGATGGGCGTCGAAAGGAGCGAGCCGAAGATTCCGCCGTTGGAGATGGTGAAGGTGCCGCCCTCCATGTCGGCCATGGTCAGCGAGCCTTCCTTGGCCCGCCTTCCGAACTCGGCGATCGTCTTCTCGACCTCCGCGAAGCTCAGGGCCTGGGCGTCGCGGATGACCGGGACGACGAGGCCGTTGGGCGCAGACACCGCGACCGAGACGTCGACATAGTCGTGATAGACGATCTCCTCGCCTTCGATATAGGCGTTGACCGAAGGGACGTCTCGAGCGGCGAGCACGGCCGCCTTCACGAAGAAGCTCATGAAGCCGAGCCGGATCCCGTGCTTCTTCTCGAACAGGTCCTTGTAGCGGCTCCTCGCCTCCATCACCGCCGTCATGTCGACGTCGTTGAAGGTGGTGAGCATCGCCGCCGTGTTCTGCGCTTCCTTGAGCCGGCGAGCGACGGTCTGGCGAAGCCGGGTCATCCGCACCCGCTCTTCCCTGCGCTCGCCCGAGGCCGTGCGGGGCGCAGGAGGCGGCGGCGGCGGCGCGGCAGCGGCGACGGCCGGAGGCGGCGGTGGCGGCGCCTCCTTGGCTTTGGCTGCGGCGGCGAGCACGTCGTCCTTGGTCAGCCGCCCATCCTTGCCGGTGCCCCTGATCCGCGACGGATCGAGATGATGTTCGAGAACGATCCGCCGGACGGCAGGCGAAAGCGTCAGGTGGGGGCTGTCGCCGTCCTCGGCTTCGTCCCCTTCGTCGGAGCGAAGCTCGACATTCTCGCCCGCGCCTTCCGGATTGACCGGGACGGCCGCCGGGACCGCCTGCTCGGACTGGGCGCTCGAAGGCATTCCGGAGCCGCTCTCGATTCTTGCGATCGCGGCCCCGACGGCCACCGTGTCCCCGACCGCGACGAGCTGGTCGCCCATCACTCCGTCGACCGGCGAGGGCACCTCGATCGCGACCTTGTCGGTCTCCAGGCTCGCGAGGGGCTCGTCGGCCTTCACCGGGTCGCCCGGCATCTTGAGCCACTGGCCGAGCGTCGCCTCGGTGATCGATTCCCCCAGAGTCGGGACTTTGACTTCGGTCGCCATGTCTTTCCTTTATCCCGCCTTGCGCTGCGCCGGCGCGTGGGTGCTATGGCCGAGCGCGTCGGCGATCAAGGCCGCCTGCTCGGCGGCGTGGCGCTTGGCGAGGCCGGTGGCCGGCGACGCCGAGGCCGGGCGGCCGGCATAGAGCGGCCGGCGCGGCTTCACTCCCGCTTCCTCCAGGCAGCGCTCGATCCGCCAGTCGAGGAAATTCCAATAGCCCTGGTTCTGCGGCTCCTCCTGGGCCCAGACCACCTCCTCGAGGGCGCTCATGCGACGGAGGCGGGCCGTCAGCGGCTCGGACGGGAAAGGATAGAGTTGCTCGACGCGAACGATCGAAGTGTGGCGATCTTCGGCAATGTTTCGCGATTCCATCAGTTCGTAGGCGATCTTTCCACTGCACAGGACGAGCCGCTTCACCTCGGCGTCGGCAGGGCCGCCGACATCGGAAAGGATGCGCTTGAAATGGCTCTCGCCGGTGAAGTCTGCGACGCTCGACACCGCCAGCTTGTGCCTCAGCAGCGACTTGGGCGTCATGACGATCAGCGGCTTGCGGAAGTCGCGCTTCATCTGACGCCTTAGCAGATGGAAATAATTGGCCGGGGTCGTGCAATAGGCGACCTGCATATTGTCCTCCCCGCACAATTGCAGGAAGCGCTCCGGCCTCGCCGAGCTGTGCTCGGGCCCCTGCCCTTCATAGCCGTGCGGGAGGAGCATTACGAGGCCGCTTGCGCGAAGCCACTTGGCCTCGCCGGCGGCGATGAACTGGTCGATGATCACCTGGGCTCCGTTTGCGAAGTCGCCGAACTGCGCCTCCCAAAGCACCAGGGTCCGCGGGTCCGCGATCGAGAAGCCATATTCGTAGCCGAGCACCCCGAACTCGGACAGCGGCGAATCCCGGACCTCGAATCGAGCGCCCTCGACCTGGGTCAGCGGGATGTATTTGTGGCCGTTGGTCTGATCGACCCAGGCGGCGTGGCGGTGGCTGAACGTGCCCCTGGCGCTGTCCTGGCCGGAAAGGCGGACTCCCCAGCCTTCCTTGAGCAGGGTGCCGAAGGCGAGCGCCTCGGCCGTCGCCCAGTCGAAGCCCTGGCCGCTGGCGAACATCTCGGCCTTGGCGTCGATGATGCGCTGGAGAGTCTTGTGGACGGTGAGACCCTCGGGGATCGCGGTCAGTATTGCACCCACCTCATGCAGGGTGTTTTCCTCGATGCCGGTGGAGACATTGCGGCGCTCGGTCTCCGGAGTCTCGGGCCGGCCGAGGCCCGACCAGCGGCCCTCGAACCAGTCCGCCTTGTTGGGCAAATAGGATTTGGCGGCCTCGAACTCGTTTTCGAGCAGGGCGGTGAACTCGCCCACCCGAGCCTCGGCCCAGGCCGGATCGATGACTCCTTCCTGCCGCAGGCGCGCGCCGTACAGCTCGGACACCGGCGGGTGCTGGCGGATCTCGGCATACATGAGCGGCTGGGTGAAGCTCGGCTCGTCGCCCTCGTTATGACCGAAGCGGCGGTAGCACCACATGTCGATGACGATGTCGCGGGCGAATTTCTGCCGATATTCGATGGCGAGCTTGCAGGCGAAGGTCACCGCCTCCGGATCGTCCCCGTTGACGTGGAGGATCGGCGCCTGGACCGACTTGGCGATATCGGACGGATAGGGCGACGATCTGGCGAATTGCGGGCTGGTGGTGAAACCCACCTGGTTATTTATGACATAGTGGATCGTGCCGCCGGTGCCGTAGCCGGGGATACCCGAGAAGGCGAAGCATTCCGCGACGATGCCCTGGCCGGCGAAGGCGGCATCGCCGTGCAGGAGCACTGGAAGGACCTCGCCCACCTTGCTGCTCCCGCCGCGGCCCACCTGAAGCGCCCGCACCTTACCGAGAACGACGGGGTCGACCGCTTCGAGATGGCTTGGATTGGGCACCAGCGACATATGGACCTGGATTCCGTCGAACTCGCGGTCGGACGAGGTGCCGAGATGATATTTGACGTCGCCCGAACCGCCCACGTCCTCGGGATTGGCCGACCCGCCCGCGAACTCGCTGAAGATCGCCCGGTAGGGCTTGGCCATGACGTTCGCGAGGACGTTGAGTCGCCCGCGATGGGCCATTCCGAACACGATCTCGCGAACGCCGTACTGGCCGCCATATTTGATCACGGCTTCGAGGGCGGGCACCATCGATTCGCCGCCGTCGAGCCCGAAGCGCTTGGTGCCGACATATTTGCGGGCGAGGAACTTCTCCCACTGCTCGGCCTCGATCACCTTCTGGAGGATCGACTGCTTGCCCTCGGGGGTGAACCGGATCTCGGCGTCGCGGCCCTCCAGCCGCTCCTGGAGGAAGCGGCGCTCGTCGACGTCGTTGATGTGCATATATTCTAGGCCGACATTGCCGCAATAATTGCGGCGGAGGATGTCGACGACCTCGCGGACCGTGCCGCGCTGGAGGCCGAGGGCCCCGCCGAGCCAGACCTGCCGGTCGAGCGCGGCGCCCGTGAAGCCGTGATATTCAGGGGTCAGGTCCTCCGGCATCTCGCGCTTCGCGAGCCCGAGCGGGTCGAGGTTGGCCGCGAGATGCCCGCGCACCCGGTAGGTTCGGATCAGCATCATCGCGCAGATGGAATCGTTCGCGGCCTGCTCGACGTCGGCGCTCGATGCGCCCGAGGCGACGGCCGCCTCTATCGCCTTGGCCGCGACCTTTTCGATGGTCATCGATGTCGGGTCGAGGCCCGAATTGATCTCGTCGAGCTCAGCGACGGGCCAGCTGGGGCGCGCCCAGCTCGGTCCCTGCTCGCGTTCGCCGATGCCGGTGCTGTCCACTCGAAATCCGCCTTCCAAATCTTCTACCGACGTTAACGCCGCAACGACCGCACCCGCTCCGTCATTGCGAGGAGCGTAGCGACGAAGCAATCCAGCCCCACCACTTCGCTCGCAATGACGGGCGAAGCCGCGGCCTTGCCTATCCCTTCAAAAGCGCGGCGAGGGTCGATCCCAGCTCAGATGGGCTCGGCGACACCGTAATTCCAGCCGCCTCCATCGCCGCGATCTTGTCCTCGGCTCCGCCCTTGCCGCCGGAGACGATGGCGCCGGCATGGCCCATCCGGCGGCCCGGAGGCGCCGTCCGGCCCGCGATGAAGCCGACGGTGGGCTTGCCCCGGCCCGCCCGCGCCTCGTCGGCGAGGAACTGGGCGGCATCCTCCTCGGCCGAGCCGCCGATCTCGCCGATCATGATGATCGACTGGGTCTCCGGGTCCGCCAGGAACAGCTCGAGCACGTCGACGAAATTGGTGCCGTTGACCGGATCGCCGCCGATCCCGACCGCGGTCGTCTGGCCGAGCCCGGCGTTCGAAGTCTGGAACACCGCTTCATAGGTGAGCGTGCCGGAGCGGCTGACGACTCCGACCGAGCCCTTCCGGAAGATCCCGCCGGGCATGATCCCGATCTTGCACTCGCCCGGAGTAAGCACTCCCGGGCAGTTCGGTCCGATCAGCCGCGACTTCGAGCCCGACAGGGCCCTCTTCACCCGCACCATGTCGAGCACCGGAATGCCTTCGGTGATGCACACGATCAGCGGCACCTCCGCGTCGATCGCCTCGAGGATCGAATCCGCGGCGAAGGGCGGCGGGACGTAGACGACGCTGGCGTCGGCGCCGGTCTCCCGGACCGCCTCCTGGACCGTGTCGAACACCGGAAGCCCGATATGGGTCTGTCCGCCTTTGCCCGGGGTCACTCCGGCGACCATCTTGGTCCCGTAGGCGAGCGCCTGCTCGGTGTGGAAGGTGCCGGTCTCGCCGGTCATCCCCTGGGTGATCACCTTGGTCGACGAATTTACGAGAATGCTCATTGTGCTTGCGTTCCTGGAATGGAGAGCGCCGAGCGAGCCGCGGCGATCGGCTCGCGAGGGATTTCGGGGGCGACGAAGACCGGCATCTACCGGCCTGACTTCTTCGCCGCCCGGATCGAGATCTGCACCCGGTCGCCCGGCATGCCCGAATAGCCTTTCGCGACGAAGGCCGTGACGATCCGGGGCTCGCCGACAGCCGACAACCATTCGGGATTGTAGAATTTCTTCGGCCGGCCCCTTTTGTCCGTAGCCGAGGCGAGGTTGGACGGTGCCCTGCCGATAACCGCCGCCAGGGCGTCCGTCACCGCCTGCCGCTCAGGCAGGGCCCGGACATAGAAGGTCGCGTTGCACTGGGCGTTGGGCGCCGCAAAGAAGCCCGAAGTCTGCGACAGGACCAGTCCCTCGCCGGTCCAGACCCCGAGCGTGACCGGGGCCGCCTTCTTGGTGGCCGGGATGGTGTGCGGAGCCGCGCTAAGGCCCGCGGCGGCGGCCGACGCCGCCAGGCGAGCGCCGTCCCCCCCGCTTTCGAGACACAGCGTCTGGAACAGCCTGGCCATCTCCGTCGGACTTCTGTCCCTGGGAGCCGGCGCGACGGGGTTGCCGCTGACGAATTGCATGGACATCATCCGGCCGAAGGGGTCGGTCCACATCGCCCCGCTCTGCGCGACGGCCGGGGAAGCCGGAAGCAGCATGGCGAGGATGGCGGCCCGGTGCAGGATTGGTTTCATCAGAAGCCTCCGATGGCCTGGGCGGTGAGGATGTTGCCGCTGAGGCCATATTGCCGTCCGAGTGGATGCTCCTGGGGAACGTGGCTGACTTCGACGGTGATCCCCTCGCGCCAGCCCGACGGCTCCCAGAGGCGCTTCGAAAGGCCCGGGGCCGGCTCCTGAACTCCGGTGGGCGGCTTGCCCATCCAGGCTTCGAGTCGCTTGCCGTCGAGCTGCGCCGGGGCCTCGAAATCGTAGAGCCGGCAGCCCGATCCCCAAAAGCCGGTTTTGTCCTGGTAGCGCGAGACGATGAGGAAGATGTCGCGCCCGCCGACCATGCGGCGGAAGGTGGCCCCGGTCGCAATGCCGTCCTTTTCGGTGGAATCCCGGCCGAGCTTGACCAGCCGGCCGACTCGCCGGTCGCCATCCTCGGCCATCGCCGTCCACCCGGAGCGGGCGGCGTCCGCCTTCATCGCTTCGATATCGTTTCCGGTCCGCGAGCAGGCGGCTTTGAAGGCGTTGAGCATCTCGCGCTCGGCCGTGGCTGCGGGCGCCGACGCGGCCGGGGCCGCGAGGAGCAGGGCTTCGAGCGTCAGCACCGGATCGCCAACCTCATCCTTAGAAGGCTATGTACATGTGCATGTTGTCGCCGGGCTGAAGAACCCGAGTACGCGAGAAGATGTCGCCTCGCGCCTTTCGCCCGTCCGCCAGTTTCCCCGAATATTCGCGATAATGGGGAAGATCCGTGCTCTTGCCCTTGAGCCCGACCGCCTTCATCGCGTCGTCGAAGCCGTCCAGATAGGGGAACATGTTCTTCACGTCTGGGACGAGAAGTGCGCAAATATTCCTGTACCGGCCTTTTCCGGCAAAACTCGCGAGGACAACGCGCACCTCCTTCCCGTCCACGGTCCGGCGCCATTGCGAGTAACCGGCCGGCTTCTTGAAGTCGCCTATCGGCTGCATGCTCCTGACCGTGCCGAACTCGTCCGCCGCCAGGTCGGTGTCGGTGAGGCGGATCCAGGCGCCATCGCCGTTCATCCTCGCCGCTATCGCCTCGGCGCTCGGCGTCCCGGTCGTGCAGGCCCGGGCGAAGAGCGGCACCATCACCTTATCGTCGGCGATTGCCGCGGGTGCGGGAGCGGCGGCGAAAGCCGCCGCGGCTACCGCCGCCAGGACGAGGCCACGTCGGATCACGAGAGGCTACCGTCGATGGCCCTGCAGGCCTCGAGCAGCTCCTTCACCGCGTCGACCGACACCTGGAAGTTAGCCTTGGCGCTTTCGTCCAGCTCGATTTCGACGATCCGCTCGACGCCCCCGGCGCCGATCACCACCGGCACGCCGACATAGAGGTCGTTGACCCCATATTGCCCATGCAGGAATGCCGCTGCCGGAAGGACCCTCTTCTTATCCTTCAGATAGGACTCGGCCATCATCAGGGCGCTGGTGGCCGGAGCGTAGAAAGCCGAGCCCGTCTTGAGCAGCGCGACGATCTCGCCGCCCCCGGAACGGGTGCGCTGGACGATCGCATCGATCCGCTCCTGGGTCGACCAGCCCATCCTGATAAGGTCCGGCACGGGGATACCGGCGACCGCCGAATAGGCCGGGACCGGCACCATCGTGTCGCCGTGGCCGCCGAGAACGAAGGCGGTGACGTCCTCGACCGAGACCTTGAACTCCTCGGCGAGGAAATGACGGAAACGCGCCGAATCGAGCACTCCGGCCATGCCGACGACTCGCTCGTGCGGAAGCCCGGAGAATTCCCTGAGCGCCCAGACCATCGCGTCCAATGGGTTGGTGACGCAGATGACGAAGCTGTCCGGCGCGTGGGCCTTGATGCCCTCGCCGACCGCCTTCATCACCTTCAAATTGATGCCGAGCAGGTCGTCCCGGCTCATCCCGGGCCTGCGGGGGACCCCGGCGGTGACGATGCACACGTCGGCGCCGGCGATGTCGGCATAATCCTGGGTGCCGGTGAGAAGGGCATCATAGCCCTCGACCGGCCCGGCCTGCGCAAGGTCGAGCGCCTTGCCCTGGGGGGTGCCCTCGGCGACGTCGAACAGGACGATGTCTCCCATCTCGCGGATCGCCGCGAGGTGGGCCAGGGTGCCGCCGATCATTCCGGCGCCGATGAGCGCGATTTTCGTGCGAGCCATATGGGCTGCTCAGCCTTTCTACGTCAGTTAAGCAAGGCAGGCGGCAGGAGGCCGCCGATGTCGCGACCGCTTAGACCCGAAGGCCGGAGGGGGCAACCGCAAGGCCGGAGGACCGGCGCAAAAATCCTCGGCAGCCGGCAGTGGCGGTGAGGGTCGCTCCTAATCCTCCCCCGGATTTCCGGGGGAGGGGGACCGCGCGAAGCGCGGTGGAGGGGTTCTTCGGAGTTAGAAAGGCCCCTCCACCATGCTTCGCATGGTCCCCCTCCCCTGCAAAAGCAGGGGAGGATTTGAACTGGCTTACGCCGTCAGGCGGCTCTGGGTGCCGTGGATCAGCTCGGTGGCGCGCTCGAAACTCATCGGGCGGCCGAACAGGTAGCCCTGGATCTGGTGGCAGCCGAGGTCGCGCATCCGGGTGAAATCGTCGGCGGTCTCGACGCCTTCGGCGGTCACCGTCATCCGGAAGCTCTTGGCGAGCTGGACGATCGACTGGATGATCGCCACCGTCTCGCGATTGTTGGCGGCGTCGCGGACGAAGCTGCCGTCGATCTTGAGCTTATGGAAGACGGCCTTGTTGAGGTAGCCGAGCGAGGAATAGCCGGTTCCGAAATCGTCGAGGGCGATCCCGACGCCGAGGGCACGGAGCCGCTTGAGAACGTCCAGCGAGCCTTCTGAGTCGCCGAGGAACACCGATTCGGTCACTTCGAGCTCGAGCCGATTGGCCTTGAGCCGGTATTTGGCGAGCGCTTCGGAAACGGTGTTGGGAAGCGCCGGAAGAATGAGCTGGCGGGCCGAGAGGTTCAGGGCGACGCTGATGTAATCGGGCCAGACCGAGGCGGCGCGGCAGGCTTCGTCGATGACCCAGTCGCCCAGCTGCATGATGAGGCCGGTCTCTTCGGCGAGCGGGATGAACTCGACCGGCGAGACCATTCCGCGGGTCGGGTGGTGCCAGCGGATCAGGGCCTCGAAGCCGATCAGGCTCTGGTCGGCGGCGTTGACGAGCGGCTGATAGTCGAGCCTGAACTGCTTCAGGGTCAGCGCCTGGCGGAGATCCTGCTCGAGCCGGAGCCGGTCCTCGGCCTCGTTCTGCATGTCGGCGGAGAAATAGCAGCAAGTGCCGCGCCCCTGACCCTTCGCCTGATAGAGCGCGAGGTCGGCCTTCTGGATGAGATCGTCGACGCTCTGGCCGTCGATCGGTCCGAACGCGCAGCCGATGGACACGCCGATCCGGATCTCGGCCTTGTCGATATGATAGGGCTCGGCGACCGCGGCGATGATCCGGCGGGCGAGGTCGTCCACCTTCTTTCGGCTCTGGGCGTCGCGCATGACGATGGCGAACTCGTCGCCGCCCATCCGGCCGACATGGCCCGATTCGCCCGCCTCTTTCACCAGGCGCTGCGAGACGCTCTTCAGAACCGCGTCGCCCTTGGGGTGGCCGAACGTGTCGTTGACGGGCTTGAAGCCGTCGAGATCGAGGAACATGATCGCGCAGGGCACATTGCTCGATTGGGAGGTGGAGAGCGCCTCGCCGAGCAGCTGGCGGACCCGGCCGCGGTTCGGAAGGCCCGAGAGCACGTCCATGTTGGCAAGGTTGGTCAGCCGTTCCTGGGTGCGGCGGACCTCGGTGATGTCGGAGCCTACCCCGCGGAAGCCCTGGAACTGGCCGGCCATGTCGATGATCGGATCGCCCGCGAGGCTGATCCAGCGCGTTCCGCGGCGGGTCTTGAGCTCCATCTCGAGGCTTGCGAAGGGCGCCCTGGCGAGCAGGGTCCGGCCCAGAGCGCTGTTGCCGCCCAGCGTCGCGGGGAGCGAGTGGCCGATCAGCTGGCTCGCCGAGCGGCCGAGCAGCGAGGTCATCCGCGAGGAGATGTAGACCACCCGGTTCTCGGCATCGACCTGCCACAGCCAGCCCACGCCGCGATGCTCATATTCCTTGAGCAGGAGCCTGACCGACTCGGCCTGGGTACGGACGTTGGCGATGGTCTGGAGCTGGTGGAAGGTCCAGCGGGTAAGCCGGGCGACCCCGAAGATGGCGACCGCGGCTACACCGACGATGGAAGCCCCGAAGGTCGGGGACAGGTCGGAGCTCCCGAGATAATAGGCACAGCACAGGAAGAAGGTCATCGTCGCGATCCACGCGAACGCGGCGGCGGGGACCGATGCAAGACCGATCGCGGCCATGATCATGGCGCCCATCGCTCCACCGATCACGACCTGGACCTCCTGCGGCTGGGTAGCGAAGGCGTAGGTGGGCAAGGCGGACCAGATCGCTGCGAGCGCGACGGCCTCTCCGATCGCGCGGACCAGCGGGCGGCCTTCGGCGGAGCGGCTTTCGGCCGCGGCGCCTTCCGTCTTTGCGGAGCGGTAATAATAATAGTTGGCGAAGCCTACGAGCCCCAGCCAGCCCGCGATGAACTCGATGCGGGCCGATCCGAGCATGGCCCAGGCGACCAGCAGCGCCGCGCCCGCCCCCGTGAGGGCGAAGAAGGGTGCGAACAGGAGGCGGGTCTGCGCCTGTCCGTTGTGGAGATGGGCGTCGCGAAGCCTCTGGCTGCTGGCGTCGGCACCGACGCTTTCATCCGCAAGCTCCGCCGGCTCCAATTCCTGCGGGTCGACTTCCAAGGGAACGGGCGCGTGATACATGGGAATCCTGCGTTCTGCCGGGTTGCCCTGTTCCTAAGGCCAGAGGTTTGATGGAGTGTTAAGGACGGGACGGAATGCGGCGAAGCGTCCGCGCCGAATTTTCAAGCCCTCCCGTGCTGCCGCTCGATCCCCTTCAGCAATTCTCGTATTTCCAGTTTCGCCTCTT
>DASVUW010000151.1:0-4847 GCA_036386845.1 Allosphingosinicella sp.
TCCTGCTCGAGGGCAGCGGCACCCGGGTCACCAAGGCCTGCATCCTCAACCTCGCCCTGATGAGCGCTCCGGCGAACGGCCTGTGCCCGGCGGGCGCCCTCGCCACCGCCACCTACAGCTACGAGCCGGGCGGACGCCTGGCGGGGGCGACCGGCCCGGACAATTCGACCTCGGGCTTCACCTATTCGGCGCCGCCGGAGCAGGCCGGAGCGATGGGCTTCGTCAAGCCGGGCCAGGCCGCGCCCTGGCTGACCAACAATTTCAGCTACGTCTTCGACGAGGAATATGCGCGGCAGGAAGTGGTCGGCGCCCAGGTCTTCGCCGACGGCCAGACCTATGCCTATGGCTTCGACCACGCGCCCACGACCAACGCCCGTCCCGACCCGACGATCGCCGGCGGCAGCTTTACCGACGCCGAGGGCCGGATCACCAGGGTGCGCTACGACTTCCCGCTCATGCCGGGCAGCGGGGCGACCACGCACTGCATCCGCTTCCCATGCAACGTCGACGCCCCGGACGACATGTTCGACTATGTCTACCAGCAGACTCCGGGCCCGGTGGAGATAACCGACCCGCTCGGGCGAACGACGTTGATGGACTATTGCGACCCGCTGAAGCTGGCCGTGGCGCCGCCTCATGGCGGCTGCGCGGTCTATCCGCTGCAAGGGTCGGTGGATCCCGAGGGGATCAAGACGTTGCTCGGCTATGACGGCCAGAAGAACATCGTCAAGGCGACCCGCTATCCCAAGCCCGGCGCGACCAACCCCGACGGATCGACCCCGGCGCCGATCGTCACCGAGGCGGCCTACGACCTCATGAACCCGAAGCTGGCGGGCAAGCCGCTGTGGATCAAGGACCCGAACGGCAATGTCACGACCTGGACCTACGCGCCGGAGCATGGCGGGGTTCTGACCGAGACCGGGCCGGCCGTGAACGGGGTCTCGCCCCAGAAGCGCTATGCCTATGTCCAGCGCCACGCCCGGCTCGCCGACGGAAGCGCCGCCGGGCCGCCGGTCTGGCTTCTCGACCGGATGTCGACCTGCCGGACCGGCCATCCCAGCGGCTTCGGCTGCGCGCTCGGCTCCGACGAGGTCCTGACCGTCTTCGATTACGGCCCCGATTCGGCGGGCAACAACCTGCTTCTTCGAGGCCAGGCGGTGACCGCCGACGGCCAGACCTTGCGGACCTGCTTCGCCTATGACGGCCACGGCCGGAAGATCAGCGAGACCAGCCCCAACGGCACGGCCGGCCTTTCCTCATGCCCGGTCTCCGCGCCGGCCTCGGCCCTGCCCTGGACGACCAGCACCCGCTACGATTCGAACGGCCGGGTGACGGGCACGATCGCGGCCGATCCCGACGGCGGCGGCGGCAACCTCCATTCGGCGGTCCGCAACAGCTACGATCCGGCGGGACGGCTGATCCGGGTCGAGCAGGGCTCGCTCGCCGCCTGGCAGCCGGACAGCGTCCAGCCGGCCTTCTGGACGGGCTTCACCGTCTACAAATATGTCGACTCCAGCTTCGACGCGCTCGACCGAAAGACCCGCGAGGCCATCGTCGGAATGGGCCCAAGCGGACCGGCGACGGCCTCGGTCACCGAATATGGCTTCGACCTCGCCGGCCGGCTCAAATGCACCGCGGTGCGGATGAACCCGGACGTCTGGGCGGCCCCGCTTCCCGACAAATGCGTTCCCGGCCCGGCGCATCCCGTCCACGGCGCCGACCGGATCTCGAAGACCGTCTACGACTCGGCGGGCCAGCCGACCGAGACCTGGGACGGGGTCGGAACGCCCCTCCAGCGCCGGGAGGCCGCTTACACCTATAACGGCAACGGCCAGAAGCTGACCCTGGCCGACTCCCGCGGCTTCCTCGCCGAGATGAAATATGACGGGTTCGGCCGCCAGTCGCGCTGGGTGTTCCCGTCCAAGACCAGCGCCGGGGTCGCCGACCAGTCCGACTTCGAGCAATATGGCTATGACCCGGGCGGCAACCGCACCTCCTTAAGGAAGCGCGACGGCTCGGTCCTGACCTTCCAGTATGACGCCTTGGGCCGGATGACGGCGAAGATCGTTCCCGAGCGGGCCGGGCTCGCCGCAATCCACAGCCGCGATGTATATTACGGCTATGACAATCGCGGCCTCCAGACCCGGGCCCGGTTCGACCATATCGGCGGGGAGGGGATCACCAGCGCCTATGACGGGCTCGGCCGGCTGGTCTCGAGCACGAGCGACATGGGCGGGACGGCTCGAACCGTCTCGACCCTCTACGACCGGGACGGCAACCGGACCCGGTTCACCCATCCCGACTCGATCTACGTCACCTACGATCTGGACGGGCTCGGGCGGCCGACCTGGGTGCGCTGCTACGGCAACGATCCGGTGACCGGCTTCACCTACGACGATCTCGGGCGGCGCTCGACCATGGCCTGGGGCGGGATCGTCTACAGCTACGATCCGGCGGGTCGCCTTCAGGGCCTCAGCCACAACCCGCTCGGCACGCACCGCGACATCGCCTTCGGCTTCACCTACAATCCGGCGAGCCAGATCCTGACCCGCTCGACGAGCAACGACGCTTATGCCTGGACGGGCGGGGCGAGCGCGTCGCGGCCCCATGCGGTGAACGGCCAGAACCAGTATCTGTCGGCGGGCGCCGCGACGTTCGGCTACGACCCCAACGGCAATCTTTCCTCCAGCGTGAACTCCCCCTCGTCGACCACTTACGTCTACGACGTCGAGAACCGCCTGGTCTCGGCCTCGGGCACGCACAATGCCGAGCTCGTCTACGACCCGCTCGGCCGGCTCGCCCAGGTGTCGAGCGCCGCCGGAGTGCGCCGCCTCGTCTACGACGGCGACGCTTTGGTCATCGAATATGACGGCGCCGGGACCCTCGCCCATCGCTACATCCACGGCAACGACGCGGGCAGCGACGACCCGCTCGTCTGGTACGACATTCTCGCGGAAGGCTGGCGCCGGATCCTGCTCCCCGACAACCAGGGCACGGTCGTCGGAGTCGTCGACATGTGGGGCAACTCGATCGCCACCAACACGTATGACGAATATGGAATCCCCGGCGGGACGCATTTCGGGCGGTTCGGATACACCGGCCAGACCTGGGTGCCCGAGCTCGGGCTGTGGTATTACAAGGCGCGGTTCTACTCGCCTACGCTGGGACGGTTCCTGCAGGTCGACCCGATCGGGTACGAGGACCAGATCAATCTGTACGCGTATGTGGGGAATGATCCGGGAAATAAGACTGATCCAAGTGGAAAGTGCTCAAGTGTAAAAAATGAAACCGTCCGATCCGAGTGTCTTCAAAATCGGGAGTCCGCAGTTAAAAGCGCAAAAGCTTACCTCGCCGGTGAGTCTATAAAGAGTGGGGCAGACGAGCCTGCCTACATTGCGACGTATAATGAGAAAACTAGAGAGGTAACGGAGCGCAAAGGTGATAATGCAGGAGTGCGCTCTGGTGACGAAGTTTTGTTCAAAGATAATAAAGGAAGAGATCTGAGAGCTGAGCCGGATGGCCGGATCGCCGAGCGTCGTGGCCGCAACTCGTACAGGACGAATGACATTGTCTTGGCTACAGGACACGGCCATCCGAAAGCAAATCCAGGAGGACGTGCGGCTAGCCAATCGCTGGACCGGGCAAATGACAGTATTAGATCAAATCAGGCAGATAGAACGCTGAGCCGAGTAGCCCCTGCCGTCATTAAAGGCACGAGCGGAACAATTCGGGTGTATGTCAATGGTGAGGAAGTGGAATGAACCGGGAGCCTTTTACGAGATGCATAATTTTACTGGCTAGTATTAGCTTAGCTATGGGTTGCGTGCACCCCGCTAGTTCTTCAAAAGGCATAGTCTTAGAGGGCTTTCGCTCTAGTAATTATACAGTTCTAGAGAAAAATATTGGGCAGACCGTTTGCATCACCGGCAAATTATCAATTGACTCTATGGGGGTATATTATCCTCTTCAGCCGCTCGAAAGGGATGGCATTATAGGTCTCGGATTTTCTAGAATAGAGACCGGAATTAAAAGAGACGCGGCTTTGCAAAGCGGCTTAATCCATGGTGGCGTCTATACCCTTTGCGGCTCACTTAAAAATTCCACACCATTTGAGGGCTGCGATATTAACGAGTGTAAATGGTATGCTTTGATAGGTGCCGGCCTACAAAAGAAGTCTTAGCTAACGAAGGCAGTTTGCAACCGACTATGTACGTTGGAATGAATAAGACCCTCAGAAATATTAGGCCAACGAGGATTAAATGAGGCCGCTTGTTTCAATCGGTCTGTTTGCAGCCTCATGTACATCAAGCGCGGCAATTACTACAGAAGATCTGTCTTGAGGTCGACTATTACGACCTTCGGGGCCTCCAGACCAAGGCCCGGTTCGACCATATCGGCGGCGAGGGGATCACCAACGCCTATGACGGGCTCGGGCGGCTGGTGTCGAGCACGAGCGACATGGGCGGGACGGCGCGCACGGTCTCGACCCTCTACGACCGGGACGGCAACCGGACACGGCTCACCCATCCCGATTCGATCTACGTCACCTACGATCTGGACGGGCTCGGGCGGCCGACCTGGGTGCGCTGCTACGGCAACGATCCGGTCACAGGCTTCACCTATGACGATCTCGGGCGGCGCTCGACCATGGCCTGGGGCGGGATCGTCTATAGCTACGATCCGGCGGGCCGGCTCCAGGGGCTCAGCCACAACCCGCTCGGCACGCACCGCGACCTCGCCTTCGGCTTCACCTACAACCCGGCGAGCCAGGTCCTGACCCGCTCGACGAGCAACGACGCTTATGCCTGGACGGGCTCGGCGAGCGCGTCGCGGCCCCATGCGGTGAA